>NZ_JAJSRC010000090.1:0-983 GCF_021283245.1 Pseudomonas sp. NMI760_13
CCGTGCCGTCCCCGCAGGTGTCATGGGTATCCTGGTGTTGATCTGCGTGGCGCCGGTCCTGATGATCAAGCCCAGCGTCTCGATCCCGCCACCTAGGATCGCCAGCTTGGACCCATGCAACGCCATCACCGCTTCCCTCGATTTCTCGCCGATCTCGATTTCCGCCTTTTCCAGATTCTTCGCCAGGCTGTCGTGGGTCAGGTACAAGCCGCCCAGGGCCAGCAGGAGCTCCCAGCTGCCCGCCACGCCGCGCACGCCAGTGAAGCTGGTGCACACCAGCTGCGCCGCCTGTTTCGCGGTGATGCGCATGCCGTGGAGCAGTTGGCGGGCGCTGGCGTCGAGGGTTCCCGCAGCGACCGAGAGGTTGACCAGGCTGATCTGCGCGGCGGCGCTGAGCTGGTTGACGCGCAGACCGGCTTCCTGGGCCAGGCGCTCCTGCAGCACGTCGGCGGTGCCCTCGACCCAGACGCTGACGGTGATGACGCTGTGCGCCAGCTTCGGGTCGAGCACCGCCAGGCTCAGCAGCCCGTGCTGGATGACCGGCCGCACCCAGCGCCTGGACGCGCTCACCTCGGCATCAAATTCGCGCAGGCCCAGGAGCATGCGCTCGCGGGCCTTGGCGGTCTGCGCGCTGGCCTTGTGCTGCAGCTCGCGCAGGTGGGCGCTCTGCAGGGCGTAGTACTCGCTGAGCTTCATCTGCACCTGCAGCTCGATCAGTTGCACGCCGTTGTACAGCCACTGGCTGGCGCTGTTCAGGCGCATCACGGCGCGCTGCACGCCGGGCGGCAGCAGGGGCTTCAGGCGCAGGCTGGCGCCATTGATCGCGCCTTGCGTCTCGGCGATGGCCTGGCGCAGGGTGTCGCGCAGGTTCAAGCCGGCATCGTCACTGGCGATGACCTTGCTCAGCGCCCCGTAGAGTTTCTCGCTGTCGCCCCAGTCGGTGGGATCGGTGGTGGAGAAACTGGGCAGCAGCGCGGCGAGCA
>NZ_JAJSRC010000091.1:0-955 GCF_021283245.1 Pseudomonas sp. NMI760_13
CCAGTGGCACGTTCACCATCACCGCACCGGATGATGTGTTCGTCGGCGGCCAGCCTTCGATCGTCAACAAGATCGAAAGCGTCAGCGGCGCAGACAACTTCGAGAAGCTGACCCTCGGCGACAACACGATCACCACGACCGTGACCGACGAGCCAGGCACTGGCACGCCAGGTACCGACAACCAGGGCGACAAGGTCACTGTCACCATCGTCGGCAAAGGCGATGTCACCGAGGACCAGCAGCCAGCCTTCACCGTCAAGGTCAGCCAGAAGCTCGACCATGACCTGACTGTCACTCTGTCCAATGGCGACAAGGTGGTGATCCCTGCTGGCCAGACCGAAGCCGAGTACAAGGCCAAGGCCCAAGGTGATGACGTCTTCAAGGACGGCGATACCCTGACCGTCGGCATCAGCGATGCCGCCGTTGATGGCAAGGCTTTCGAAAATCTGGAACTGGGCGGCAACGCCTCGGTGCAGATCACCGACACCGTCAGCGAAGTCGTCGCGACCCTCACCGCCGACAAGACCACGGTGTCCGAAGGCGGCCAGATCACCTACACCGTGACCCTGACCAACGCCCAGGGTCTGCCGGTCAATGGCCACAATGGCCTGACCTTCACCCTCACCGACGGCACCAAGGTCACCATTCCAGCCGGCAGCGCCAGCGGTACCTTCACCATCACCGCTCCGGACGATGTGTTCGTTGGTGGCCAACCGACCATCACCAACAAGCTGGAAGGTGTCACCGGCGCCGACAACTTCGAAAAACTGACCCTGGGTCAGGACGAAGTGAAGACCTCCGTCACTGACGAACCTGGCACCGGCACGCCAGGTACCGATAACCAGGGCGACAAGGTCACCGTCACCATCGTTGGCAAAGGCGATGTCACCGAAGACCAGCAGCCGGCCTTCACCGTCAAGGTCAGCCAGAAACTGGACCACGACCTGACCGTGAC
>NZ_JAJSRC010000092.1:0-876 GCF_021283245.1 Pseudomonas sp. NMI760_13
CCGCTCCGTGGATCGGTCGAATGCGTGTGCTGCGCAAAAACCCAGAACCACGGCCAGGAATGCCCGGCGCGCGGATACTTCCGCTCAAGGGCGTCGGGAAGCGCAACGCCGCTGCGGCCCTCGGCCTGGTCCTTCAGCCACCATGCCCGTGCACGCGACAGCTGCTCGCGCAGGCTGGGTGCCAAGCTCTCGGGTAACATCAAGGCCCGATCCTTGGAGCCCTTGCCCTCCCGCACGATGATCGTGCCGTGATCGAAATCCAGATCCTTGACCCGCAGTTGCAAACCCTCACTGATCCGCATGCCCGTTCCATACAGAAGCTGGGCGAACAAACGATGCTCGCCTTCCAGAAAACCGAGGATGCGAACCACTTCATCCGGGGTCAGCACCACCGGCAAGCGCCGCGACGGCCGAGGTCTTCCGATCTCCTGAAGCCAGGGCAGATCCGTGCACAGCACCTTGCCGTAGAAGAACAGCAAGGCCGCCAATGCCTGACGATGCGTGGAGACCGAAACCTTGCGCTCGTTCGCCAGCCAGGACAGAAATGCCTCGACTTCGCTGCTGCCCAAGGTTGCCGGGTGACGCACACCGTGGAAACGGATGAAGGCACGAACCCAGTGGACATAAGCCTGTTCGGTTCGTAAACTGTAATGCAAGTAGCGTATGCGCTCACGCAACTGGTCCAGAACCTTGACCGAACGCAGCGGTGGTAACGGCGCAGTGGCGGTTTTCATGGCTTGTTATGACTGTTTTTTTGTACAGTCTATGCCTCGGGCATCCAAGCAGCAAGCGCGTTACGCCGTGGGTCGATGTTTGATGTTATGGAGCAGCAACGATGTTACGCAGCAGGGCAGTCGCCCTAAAACAAAGTTAGGC
>NZ_JAJSRC010000093.1:0-832 GCF_021283245.1 Pseudomonas sp. NMI760_13
CCCGGAGTACCGGTGCCCGGCTCGTCAGTCACGGTCGTGGTGACGGTGTTGTCACCCAGCGTGAGCTTCTCGAAGTTATCGCCACCGGCAACCGACTCGATCTTGTTGACGATCGAAGGCTGGCCGCCGACAAACACGTCGTCTGGTGCGGTGATGGTGAAGGTACCGCTGGCGCTACCGGCCGGGATGGTGACTTTGGTGCCATCGGTCAAGGTGAAGGTCAGGCCGTTATGGCCATTGACCGGCAGACCCTGGGCATTGGTCAGGGTCACGGTGTAGGTGATCTGGCCACCTTCGGTGACGGTGGTCTTGTCAGCGGTCAGTGTCGCAACGACTTCGCTGACGGTATCGGTGATCTGCACCGAAGCGTTGCCGCCCAGTTCCAGATTTTCGAAAGCCTTGCCATCAACGGCGGCATCGGTGATGCCGACGGTCAGGGTGTCGCCGTCCTTGAAGACGTCGTCGCCCTGGGCCTTGGCCTTGTATTCGGTTTCGGTCTGGCCGGCCGGGATCACGACCTTGTCGCCATTCGACAGGGTTACGGTCAGGTCATGGTCCAGCTTCTGGCTGACCTTGACGGTGAAGGCCGGCTGCTGGTCTTCGGTGACATCGCCTTTGCCGACGATGGTGACGGTGACCTTATCGCCCTGGTTGTCGGTGCCTGGCGTGCCAGTGCCCGGCTCGTCGGTCACGGTCGTGGTGATCGTGTTGTCGCCGAGGGTCAGTTTCTCGAAGTTGTCCGCGCCGCTGACGCCTTCGATCTTGTTGACGATCGAAGGCTGGCCGCCGACGAACACATCATCCGGTGCGGTGATGGTGAACGTGCCACTGG
>NZ_JAJSRC010000094.1:0-665 GCF_021283245.1 Pseudomonas sp. NMI760_13
GCCGCGGTGATGGCGCCGCTGAGCAGCATGGCGTTGACCTTGTGCGCGGCGGGTTTGCGAAAGGCCTGGTCCAGTTGGCCCAGCAGCGCATCGGTGCGCGCCTGCAGGCCTTCGTTGAGCAGCTTCAGGTATTCGCCCGCCCTGAGCGGCACGACGAGTTGCGTCATGTGCTACCCGGCAAAACGCAGCAGCGCCGCGCTGTGCACGTAGCCGATCATCTGCCGGGCGCCGGCGGACAGGTGGCTGTGGAGGGTGTTGCCGGCATTGGCGGTGGCGGCGAGCAACTGGCCGATGGCGTCGCGCACCGGCTTGACCATCAGCTGCTGGCCCTCGTAGCTGGTGGTGAGGCCCTTGACCGTGTCGTAGACCTTGCTCAGGTCCTGGCTGGTCAAGGCCTCCAGCAGTTGCCGGAGCAGCCCTTGGTGCTTGGCGACCAGGGCCTGGTAAAGCAGGCTGTCGGGGTCTTCCAGTTCCTGTTGCCACAGCCGTTGGCTCGCGCCGAGCGCGGCGCCGTCCTGCGGCTGGGTTTCGCTGGGGCCGCCGTACAGACAGGTGCCCAGCATGCGCACGAAGTACTCCGTCGAGCGCCAGTCGATGGCGCTGTAGTCGTTGTAGGCGATGCGTTGAAACGCCGGGGCGGCGTAGAGCTCGGCATACAAGGTGGC
>NZ_JAJSRC010000009.1:0-223231 GCF_021283245.1 Pseudomonas sp. NMI760_13
CGCGGGCAAGTTCAGGCCGCTACGACCGCTGCAACCGGCTTAGCGTGCTTTATTTTCCGTTTTCTGAGGCGACCCCTTGAGCAACATTGCGAGACCGAGTTCAATCGAATTCGCGCCACCGCATTTCCGAGGGCGTATTTCGAGAAGGACAACGATGCGCGCAGCGGCAGCAAGGGAGACTACATCTTTCGCGACTCCGATGAAGCTGGCACCGAGATCGTCTCGATCATGTTCGAGATGAAGAACGAGAATGACGAAACTGCCACCAAGAAGAAGAACGAAGACTTCCTGAAGGAGCTCGACAAGGATCGCACCGAGAAGGGCTGTGAGTATGCGGTGCTAGTTTCTCTACTCGAACCGGACAGTGAGTTATATAACACTGGGATCATTGATATGTCCCACCGCCACCCGAAGATGTACATTGTTCGGCCGCAATTTTTCATTCCCATCATCACGCTGCTGCGAAATGCGGCGATGAATTCGCTCAAGTACAAATTGGAACTGGCGCTCGTGAAGGCGCAAAACATCGATATCACGAACTTCGAGACCCAGCTGGATACGTTCAAGACCGCATTCGCGAAAAACTACGACCTCGCCTCCAGGCGATTTCAGACAGCAATCGATGAAATTGACAAGTCGATCGACCACCTACAGAAGACGAAGGAGGCCCTGCTTGGCACCGACAGGAATCTTCGACTTGCGAACGACAAGGCGCAGGACGTGACGATCAAGAAGTTGACTCGGGGTAACCCAACAATGGCTGCGAAGTTCGCCGAACTCAAGGACGGCGGATCTTCTGATGCTGAATGAGTCTGGTCATTCACGTCGGAAGCACGGCCAAGTAGGGATTGTTTGGTGGCACGTCACCGAATACCGATTGCGGCTGAAGAAGCAGGTAGCCGTGTAGCTTGCGCGATTTTCGCGGCCCGGTGACTTCGCAAGTCCAAATATTCAGTCCGCTAGCTTGTTTGCGATGCAGTTGCAGCCGCTCGAAGCGTTTTTGCACCCACCGCCAATCTTGCTGGTTCTCCTGCTTGGCGAATGCGCCTACCTGTGGGTGCTCCTGCGCATAGCGCTGGAAGACGCCTGGGCTGACCAGGTAAGCGGTATCGCTCACCGTATGCACGAGCGCCTTCGCATCGTTGATGATAAGCCGGCGTGATGCGATGCCCTGTTGCAGCCATGTCATGAAGTGCTCGCCGGAGGGCCGCGCCGTTGAGGGCGATGTCGCAGCCGTGGGCATAGACGTCGGTGAAACCGTGACCATCGCTGGCATGGACGCCTCGGGGCGCGTGGCAGGCGTCATGCTCGAAACGACTTCCGCATCTTGCTGGGTGCCGCTCGAATCACCCATGCCAACCATCGTGAGCATGTCCTCCAGCGCGTCGGGCAAGGCCTGGTGGGCCGTGGGCGGCGGAGCCAAGGCAGCGGCGCTGCCGCCTTCCCAAGGTCGGGGCCCCTGGTCTTCCTGGGCGGGCTTCATCACGACCGCAGGCGGGGTAGCTGGCGCACTGGCGTCGTTTTCTGCGAGCGTCGCGTCGATCGCCACCGTACCGGCAAAAGGTGCTGGCCGCTCGCCGGATTCCCAGATCAGCGCCGGCGCCAGTCGCAACAAGGTGAATGAATGGGACCAGCCCGTCGTGCTGATCACGGTCGCGCGCCAGACTGCCTTCCCGTCCGGCGTGGGCTTCAACATGCCGTGATCCTGCAGCACGTTGAACACGGCGGTGTTGTTCGCAGGGATGCCGTCGATGCCCTGGGACAGCAGGTGTGCGCGCAGCTTGTCCGAGACCGTCTTGCTCACCAGCCACAAGCCGTCTTCGGTGAGCCAGCCATCGGAGGCCTCGGGTTGGTTCAGCTTCAGCTCCTCCTTGAGCAGGTAACGCAACCCGTCCAGCAGCTTGCGTTGCAGTGCGTGCTTGGGCGCGACCATGGCGCGGGCAGGATCGCCGCCCAGTTCCAGGGCGACCGAAGCGCGATCGGCCTGCACGACGAGTTCGCCAAGCACCCCAGCGTGTTCGTATTGGCCGGCAAGAACATAAAGCAGCGGTCCCCAGAGCGCGGGGTAGCCGCTGAGCCAGTCCAGGATTTGGCGATCGAGCAGTTGGTGGTGGAGCAATCCCGTCGCGGCGCTGTGCAGGCGGTACTCGCGATCATCGCGGTAGCGGAAGCGGTACGGCTGCTGCAACGGGCCGTGCCAAGGGTGCCAAGTGCTGCCGTCGGCCAGTTCGACATGCAGATCGACGGCGATCTTGCCGATGTCATGCAGCAGCGCAGCGTAGGCGACGGCGGCGGTCCAGGCCTCGGACTGCGCCGCTTGGTCTTCGGGGTTGGCGCCGATAGGTAGCAGATGGGACTGCCGTAGCTTCAGGCTGTAGGCGACGATCTCCAGGCCATGGTCGAGCATGCCGCCGGGGTACGCATGGTGATGGGCCTCCGATGCAGGGAACTGCTGGACCAACTCGGCGTAGCACTCCAGCGGAGCGCGATAGAGGATGGCGAACTGCTTGCGCGACAGCGATGTGCGCTGCCAGATGTGTTCCAGCAGCTTTTGCCGGCGCGGTATCGCCAGTAGGGATGCGGCCGACTCGGGCCGCAGCAGCCCTTTCGGAAGATCAGTGGCTGGCGTTGGCGACGGAGCGGCAGCGACCGAGGCCCGTTTTCGCTGGAACAGGGAGAGCATGAGGGTGTCCTGATGGCGGGCCGACCGGGAGGCCTTTTTGCTTTTTCGAGGTAGGGCCTTTCCCCTTGCACTCCATTCCCTTCCCCTTTCGGCCTTTTGGCCCTTAACAGCCTTTGGGTATAGGGCGCCAGGCGTTGATCGTCCACCACCAATGCGGGTTGCAGCGGGGCCGGATTGATGCGGGAAGGCGGGCTGTTCCCAGCCTACGATGGGCCGATTCTTGGACTCGGGAGGACGCCATGAGGCCCCACCGCATTGACGATGTAAGGAAGTTTCCTTACAATGCAGGCATTGCCTCCAGGAGAACCGCCATGCCTGCCATTCATGAAGTTGCCACGCTGACCTCCAAAGGCCAGATCACGCTACCCAAGTCAATCCGGCAGGCGCTTGGCGCCGATACCGGCAGCAAGCTCGCGTTCGAGCTGCGTGGCAGTGAAGTCGTCGTGACCCGTGCTGATGCCGAGCACGAAGACCCCGCCATTGCCGCGTTCCTGACCCTTCTGGCCCGCGATATTGAGGCTGGCCGGAACATTCGCGGGTTGCCGAAGGATCTGGCTCGCACGATGCTAGAGCATGCGGGCCACAAGGTGAGCCTGGCCGACGATTTCGATGAGGACGTGGAAATTTGATGCAACAGCATGGCTGGACGCTGCTGTTCCACGACAACTTGATCGAGCAGATGATGAAACTGCGCGCAGCTGTGCTGCGTGCGCAAGAGAGCGACCCGGAGCGCTTCGGGTCCAACGCCAACGTCAAGTTCTTCCGGGCCTTGGTCCAGTTGATGCAAGATGTGGTGCCGGGCGATCCAGCCCGCGACGAATATCGTCAGGGCAACACCATGGGGCCGGCTTATCGCCATTGGCGGCGGGCCAAACTTGGAAGACGGTACCGGCTGTTCTTCCGGTACGACTCGAAGGCGAAGGTCATCGTATATGCCTGGGTCAACGACGAGCAGACCTTGCGGTCATCGGGCAGCAAGTCAGATCCATACGCAGTGTTCGAGAAGATGCTCGGGCGGGGAAATCCGCCAGACGACTGGAACGCATTGGTACAGGTAAGCAGGCAGGATTGGAGCAAACTGGAGTAGGCATTCCTCACGTAGCAGGAGACGACCATGAACACGACGACCCGAATCAGCACCTCGGAGCGCCTCGGCCGCACCGTCGGTCGTGGATGGCGCACTTATGTGCGTGGCGAGCGACGGTTGTCGAACTGGCTCGCCTCCAAGGGGGTGCCGGTCGTTGGTGCCGCTATGGGATTGTGGGTGGTCAAGCTGGTCGCACTTGGTGTGCTGCTGTACACCGCGTCTTGGCTGGCGCTGCTGCTGGTGGCCGCGGTGGTGGCTGCATGGGTGGCGCGCAATGCGGGCCTGGACGACGACCCGACCGAGCCGGAATGGCGCAACGGGCCTGCTGGATTCGGTCTGTACACCTACGATGGTTTCCGAATCGATCCGCACATCGAGGACGACGAGTAGCGCTGCTCACTTTTTTGAGATGGCATTGATCGCAATGCCTCCGCCCTTGCCTCCGGCAGCCTTGGCGTCCCCCGTTGCCCCGGCGAGGCCTTGCAGGACATTCCCGGCGCGAACACCCGCCCAAGCCAAGGCCATGATCCAGAACGTGGGCAGCACGATGAACATCGTGCCCATGACGAACATCAGAAGCATGTCGCCGAAGGCATTGTTCAGCCCCACCAACGGGTCGAAGTTGGTGTGCGGCCGGTTCCAGCCGAACCCCCAGCCATAGAGCGCATCCAAGATCGTTGAATCGACCCAGCGTGCGAGCTGGAACCAGAAATCCACGAAGAACAGCGCGAACTGCACGACGCTCACGGTGACGACCGTCTTCAGGTCATAGGTGCCCACGACCAGCACCAGCGGGATGCAGATCACGAGCGCCATCTTGAGCAGCGCGAGCACCATGGGCAGCGCCTGGCGCACCACGTCCATCGCCGGGAACGCGGCGACCGCCCCCACGGCCATCCCGACGTCGCCAGCCGCGCGCGTCACGATGTTCGGCAAGGTCTTGTCGATCTGGCCGCCGTAGTCGGTATAGACCGAACCCTGGTTGAGCTTCTGCTGCCGTGGCGAGGCAATCGCGCGGATCACGGAATCGTCCACCTCGGCACGGCTCAGGAATCCGGCCCAGCCCGCCAGGCGATTCAACAGGCTCGGGTCCACCTGCCCCAGCAGCCGCGCACGCAGGCCGTTGCTGCCGTCGGCCCACCACTGCCTGCAGTTCGGGTAGCCGCCACCGCTGGCCACTTGCGCAAGCCCCGCATCGCGGGTGCTGTCGTAGGGCCAGTCGTCGCGCGGCGTGCTGGAGCGGTAGGTGTCGTAGTAGCCGCTCGTGTCCGTGAAGAAGTGCGAACCGATCCAGGTCACGTCGTGCATCTGCGTCTCATCGAGGTTCGGGCGCTGCATGAACAGCTTGGCGCGCGCCGGCCCGTAGCAGTCGCGCGAGAAATCCGCCACCTCCTGAGCCAGCACCGGATCGTCGATGCGCGTGGCGTCGATCTCCATGCGCATCTGCCGCAGATCGGTGCCGCACGGGATTGCGGCCACCGAGGCCCCCGTGACGGCGCGCGAGAGCGCGTGCATGAAACCCCACCAGACCGGCACCTTGGCACTCTGGTTGTTGATGGTGCTGAAGGACTGCGACCAGCCGGTATCCGTGGGCTGCGGCACGCTGACCTGGCACTGGGCCGAGCGCGAGCTGTCGTACTGGATGGTGTTGAGATCCACGTCGATGAACGGGATGCCCGCAAACATCACCACCACGATGGCGACGAACACCCGGTTCTCGATGCGCGCAGCCGAGAGCACACCCTTGTTGCCTTCGTCGGCTCCCTCCGAGCGGGCCTTCAACCATTCCTGCACGATGATCGCAACGAACGGCAGCGCGAAGACACCGCTGGAGACCAGCACCGCCCAGATGCCGTTATGGACGATCCAGGACACGAGGGTCAGGTAGTACTCCAGGTAGTCGGTCGTGAAAAGCGTCATGGCCCGAATCTCCCTTCAGCCCTGCATCAGCAGGCTGGCTTCCAGCACCACGATGGCGAAGACGCCGGCGATCTCGCTGCGCACCAGGCGGCGCCGTGCCTGCCCATCTGTCCCGTTTTGTTCCTCGCGTGCCAGCAGCCGGCGGCGCATCCAGACCCAGCCATAGGCCGTCGCCCCATACAGGCACAACCGCCACACCAGGAAGTAGCCCGCGGCAGCCACCAGCCACTGCTCCCATCCAGCAACGCTGCCGACGAGGTAGATACCGACGATGTTGGCGCCCACGGCCGCGGCGACGAGCATCACCGCCCACAGCAGTGCCTGCCCCACGCGCCGGCTGAACAGCCAGCGCGGGCGCCACGAGGTCGTGCTCATGGCCGGCTCCCTGGGTTGCCCTTCTGCAACTGGTCGAGGCGGTCGGGCACCGGGTCGCCTTCGTAGATGCCGCGCGAGCCGGCCGCGCGCGTGCCGTGGCGCTGGATGATGGCCATCGGCGAGTTGTTGGCCAGCTCGCGGCGCAGTTCCAGTTCGGTCTTAAGGTTGCGGATCTCCTGGTCGAGCGTGTCGCTTTCGTGGTTCACCGCCGCGACCGCCAGCTGGTTCGCCGCCACGTTGGGTTCCTTCTTGCCGGTCAGCAGCGTGCGCTGGAGCAGCAACGCTTTCTCCAACACCGACGACAGCGCGACCTCCGATGCCAGGCGCCGCGCCAGCAGCTCCTTGTCCGGCTCGTCACGCAGCGCCTCGATCACGCCCCGCGTAATGGGCAGCGAGGTGCTGCCGGCCGCACGCAAGTGCTCGAACGTCGTGTTGCGCGTCCCCGAGACCAGTTCCTGCAGGGCTTCCAGTTTCTCCTCGTACTCCTCCTGGATCAGCGGCGTCAGTCCGACGCCGGGCACCGTCTCGGTCTTGGTGCAGGCATCGCAGGTGCGCTGCACCTGTTCCCCAAGCACCCGTGTCGCCCATTCGGTGGCCTGCTGCGGCGACGTCCAGGTCTGGCAGGACAGGCTTGCGCAACTGGTGGGCGCGATGGAGGACGTGTCAGTCACGCCGCGGCCGTTGACGAGGTTGTAACCCGCGCGGGTCACGTCGCCGACCACCCGGACGGCGGGCTGGCCCGCGCCACCGGCATTGCTGCCGCCGACCCAGGGCACGCCATCGTTGCCACGGCGCGTTTCGGCCTGCTCGATCGCCGACACGGCATCCGTGCTCGACACCGCATCGCGCAACGCCATGCCTTCGGCCATCTGACTCCAGCCCAACTGGCCGCCCGCCGTGTCGGCCATCCTCTCGGCCATGGCGCGGCACGTCAGCTTCGAGCGGTCGAAATCCAGCCGCGCCTGCAGCACGCCGTTGGTCAGCAGGTTGTACAGACCGGGATCGGCGCGCTGGATGATCAGCGCAGGCAGGGATGCCACGGCGCTCGTGGCGCTCTGGATCACGTTGCTCATGATCTGCTGGAAGCCGTTCGTGATGCCGTTGAGCTGGTTGCGCAGCGTGGTCTGGATGCTCATGTCGCCGCAGATGAGATTGCTGTTCCAGCCCACGCCGACCCCGATCGAGCGCATGCCGGCGGCGCGGCCCATGGATACCGCGCTGCCGCCGCCGATCGAGTACATGACTTCATCGCCGATGACGGGGCCGCTGGTCTGGAAGCCAGCCTGCGCCCACGCGAGGCCGCAGCCCAGGGCGAGCGCGCCGGCCAGCACTGTGGGGCGCAGCAGGCGGCATGCCTTGGTGGAGAGGTTCATCAGTTCAGGACGCTTCATCGCCGTACCCTCATTGGAAATCGACGCTGCCGAGGAACACCTGGCCCCGGCGTTCGCAGCACGAATAAGGCCGCCACAGCGCCCAGGCGTAGTCGCCTTGCTGGGCCTGGGTCAGGAAGCCGCTGCGCGGGAAGACCGTGCAGGACGAGGACAGGACGGGCGTGAGTTCCTGCCACTTGCCGGTCGAGGCATCGCCTTCCATCAGCGCGCCGGCAGGCCAGTAGCCGGGCCGCGAGTTCGCGAGCAGCGGCTGGTAGACGTGGATCTGCCCGCGGCGCGTGACGACATCGCCGGCGCGCTGGGCCACCACGGCGCCAGCCTTGTGGTCGTCGGCCTGGTGCAGGAAGCCGCCGCGCGGATACACGTTGCCCCACAGGTTCAGCGTGGTGCGCGCGCCGACCTCGCGCCTGCCCGGAATCAGCGCCTCCGGGTAGGCCATCTCGGGCACGTTGTAGCGCCAGGCCAGCGTGTCCAGGGTGCTGAGCAGGTATGGCATGAACGCCGTACCCGCACCCTCGCAGAAGTAGCCCGACGATGAGACGAACTGGTTGAACACCTCGACGCCGGGGTGGCCGATGACGTCCGCGTTCTTGAACTTGGCGAGATTGTTCTCGTGGTCTTCGTTGGTGGTGCCGTCTCCGCCGGCCTGGGCCGAAGGGTTGGGCGTGCTCATCGGACGAACTTCGACCCAGGGGTTCTCGCCGGTGTTGCTGTAGCTGGAGACGACCGCATCCGGGATGTAGTGGCGAACTTTGATGGACGTGCGCACCGTGCAGCCCGTCCAGGTGCAGTAGAGCCAGTAGCAGATGCCGACGACGCGGTATTCGAGGCAGTCTGGCGATGCCACTGAGCCAACGATGGTTGCGGTGTTGAGGGCGTAGCTGCCCGTGGCGCTGAGCAGCAGCACTGAGGCCACGCCAGCACGCAGGAGGCGCATCCGCTCGAAGGGGCGGGTCATGGCTGCGGCCTCCGGTGTTGCGCAACGCGCGCGACGGCACGGGCCACGTCCGGCTCGCCATAGACCACGTAACGCTGATCCACCACGACTGCCGGAATGCTGGTGACGCCCAGGCTCCAGGCGTCGGCGACGCCCTGGTATGCGGAAGCGATGCGGCGCTGGAGGCCGGCACCGCCGTTGTTCAGGCGGCGCTTGACGATGGCCGTGGCCTGCTCGGGATCGGCGGGCAGCTGTGCGGAAAGCTCGGCTTCGATGCGCTGGCCTTCATCCAGCTCGATCAGCCGCTCTCCACCCATAGTCTTGACCGGGTGGCGGCTGTCGGTGACGACCACCACATCGGCGGCGAAGGTGGCTGGGCTGAAAACGGCCAAGGATGCCGGCAGTGCAACGGCCAGGCCAAGGGTTCGCCAGCCGGATGCGAAGCGGAATAAAGATGCTGGCATGTCGCGTGCCCTGGAAGTTGATCAGAGCCATAGTCGAACGCGAACCCGCTGCCGCCCCAACAAACAATGCGCATCGCGGGCACCCCGCATACCTTTTCGGTGCTGTCGCATGGAAAAAGCGGAGGCCGAAGCCTCCGCTGTGATTACAAAAGACCAGACTCGGCGAACGAGTACGGTGCGCCTTGACCAATCACGAAATGGTCGAGTACCCGCACGTCGATAAGCGCCAAGGCCGTCTTCAACTGCTCGGTCAGCAACCGATCCGCATTGGATGGCTCGGTGGTGCCCGAGGGGTGCTGATGCGCGAAGATGACCGCAGCGGCGTTCAGTTGCAACGCTCGCTGCAGCACGACACGTGGATAAACCGAGGTCGCATTGATCGTTCCATGGAACATCGGCTCCACGGCCAGCACGGCGTGCATGCTGTTCATGAACACGACGACGAATATTTCGTTGGGCTCGGCGACCAGCTTCAAACGAAGGTAGTCCCTGACCGCTGCGGGCCGCTCAAGACGTGGCCCTGCTTTGAAAACCCGCCGCTCCAGCAACACGATGGCTTGCTGAACGATCCAGTCCTCGTTCTGAATAGAAATATCGGAAAGCGACTCCAGGCAGGAGTCATTGATGACGACAGACATGGCGAACCTCCAGGCAGGGAAATCGGAGAGCGCACATGCCCCTGGAGGGCAGGCCCTCCAGGGAATGGAACAACGGAACAAGGTGCATCCATCACCGCTGCTGCGGTGATCGTTCGCGCCCAGGATGCGAGGCGAACGGGTGACGGTCAGCGCAGCGTGCTGCGCCGTAGCCTCAAAGACCGCAGGCTACCTGGGCATGTCGCCGACAACGTCGGCAGGCATTTCGGTGGTCGGTGGAGCGGCGGCATCCTCAGCCACCAGCATGTCCATGGCCGACAGCAGTGCATCGCCTTCGATCGGCCCCTGCAACACGACTGCCTGATCGGTTTGGCGATCCTGCAGACGAATCGAAGGCGTCGCGGTCACGCCGCCCTTGGTGGCTTCCTCGGCCTGAGCGCGAATCACCCTATCCGGTCGCTCGCTGGCCAAACACTGCTCGACGGCTGGGTTGAGGCCGGGATAGCGCAGACCCTCGGGCAAGCCCAAGCCGTCGCTACGTGTGTGCGCATAGATCCATTCAATGGCCTGCCAGAACGCAGCATGCCCGCCACTTTCGGCGGCGCACTCGGCCAGGCGTGCCTCGGCGGAGGCGGCCGGTTCGTGCGCGGCCAGCGGCTGGTGGTGCCATTGCAGAGCTACGTCCGCGTTGGCACCCACCCAGCGCTTGAGCTGCGGGAAGTACGCTCGGCAGAACGGACATTCGAGGTCGGCATAGAGCGTCAGCGTGAAACGGCCCTGCGCGTTGCCCATCTGCCAGGGAGGCCCGGCCACCTGCGCGGTGCTGACCTGCGCGGGAGCCTGCAACGCGGGTTCACTGGGTGCGCGGGACACGAGCCAGATCAACAGCAGTGTGATCAGTCCAATCGCCACGAACCAGGGCCAGCGCCGATGGCGGAGCGCCTGTACCGGCATAGGAATGGAAGGACGTTTCGGTTTCACGGCATTCTCCGGCTGCTATTGCGGCAGGCCCAAGGCTGGCGACTCGATGCCACGCGCCTGGTCGATCTTCTCGGCCACCTTGAAGGCCGCGTCGAGTTCACTGATGCCGTGTTGCTGCATGAGCTGGTAACGCTCGGCTTTTTCCTCGGGTTCGGTCTGCGCGAGCGCGAGATAGAGGCTCGGTGGCACGGCCCGAAACAGCACTTCAAGGCTCTTGGAGAGGATGACGCCCTCGGTGAACTTCCCTGCTTCCTTGCGCGCGGAAAGCATCAGCGCCTTCTGCGCAGGCGAGAGTTCGCGGAACCGCGCGATCTTCTCCACCTCATCGGGCGGCATCGACAGGCAGATCCACCACTCGATCATGTTGAGCATGGGCTCTGCAGCGCGCGGCAAGTCGTCGATGTTTTGTGTGGCGAGCCAGAACCAGGCCCCCAGCTTGCGCCACATCTTGGTGATCTTCACCACGTAGGGGGCGAGCAGCGGGTTCTTGGTGATGATGTGTCCTTCGTCGGTGACGTTGATGATCGGGCGGCCCAGGTACTGATCGCGCTCGGCAATGTTGTTCACCGTGCTGATCAGGCTGATGTAGGCAATGGAGAGCTGCGCGTTGTAGCCCTCGCGGGCATAGGTCGCCAGATCGACCAGGGTGATGTCGGCTTCGGGCCACGGCGAACCGTCGCGGTCGAACATTTCGCCGTCCGTGCCTTGACAGAACATGTCCATGGCATCTGCCATCTCCAGCAGCCGCACGCGCCGCATCTCTGGCAGCGTTGGGTCCTGGCCGCGCTCGCGCAGCGCGTTGCGCACGTCGCGCGTGAGCACCGTGCGCTTCTCGGCCACGCAATGCTCGGCGGCGTCGAGGATGCACTGGCGGATGAGCGAGCGATCGGCCCGCGTCATCCGGGCCTCTTCTTTATCCTCGCCGCCGGTGATCATCAGCCGTGCGGTGATTTCCAACTCGCCGAGTACGTCGCGCTGCTCGTCCGCTTCCATGGCCGATGCATCGGGTGGCATGTCCTCGTCCAGCACATCGGCATCCAGCGTCTGCACGTCGCTCGGCGTTTCGATCAGCCGACGCGCGTCGGCGAACGGCGCCAGGCTGATGCCCGAGCCGGGGGCCAGCTTGACCCGGTTCACAGTCAGGCCCAGGCGCTTGGCGAAATCGCTGAACAAGCCGAAGCTGTTGCCGGCTTCCACGATGAAGAGGCGCGGCCGGTAGATGGCCGTGACCTGGTTCAAGAGGTTGTTGAGCGTTGCGCTTTTGCCGGAGCCGGTGGGGCCGAACAGGAACAGGTGCGCGTTCATCTGCCGATCCAGGCGGTTGAGCGGGTCAAAGGTGATCGGCCCGCCGCCTCGATTGAAGAACGTATTGCCCGGATGGCCCGTGCCCTGGCTGCGGCCCCAGGCCGGTGAGAGGTTCGCCACGTGCTGGGCGAACATCAGTTGGGTGAACCAGTTCCGTCGATCCTGGCTCGGGTTGTAGCAGCACGGCAGCCAGCGCAGATAACTGTTCAAAGGCGCGACTTCATCGTCCTCGCGCACGGGCTGCAAACCGGCGTTAAGCATCACGTTCGCCAGATCAAGGCCGCGCCGGTCCAGTTCGGCTTCATCCCGGCCGCGCAAATAGAACGCCAGTGTTCCCCGGTACAGCTTGTGCGCGCTGCCGATCAGCGAGCGGGCCTCCTGCACATCCTTGAGCGTCTGCTCCGATGCCAGTGTTTCGCCGACTGCCTTCTTCGCCAGGTGGTTCAGGTGCGATTCGAGGATGTCCTGGGGTGTCGCCACCATGGTCAGACACATCGTCGTGTCCTCGGGCATCTGATCGAACAGCGTATTGATCGCATCGCCTTTGCGGGTTTCGCCAGTCAAATGCCCCGTGCCGGGCGGCATGCGCAGCCGGTCAGTGACCAGCACACGATGCGGCATGCCGTCGAAGTGCCAGGTGCCGTGATCCGCGTCCGAGCGTGGCTGGCTGAAGAAAAGCCGCTGGCTGAAATCCCGCCCGCTCGCCAGCTCGATCTCGCCGTCTTCTGTCTCGTCGGGGTAGCGTGCCAGCGCATAGAAGCGTTCGCGGTCCTCGATCCCAGGGCCGAGCAGCGTGGGACGCGGGTTGAACCACCGCAGCAGCCAGTCATGGACGTCGGCCGCGGCCATGCGCCGGGCCTGGATGCCGGCGTTCGCCAGCCCGCCACACAAGCGATCGCAGACGATGTTCAGCATCTGCTCGGGCGTCTGGCCGCGGCGGTTCGCCTGCCCGGTGGCCCGGCGATAGACGACCATGCGCACGCGCCGCGTCTGGCCGCGCCAGCGCAGCCGTGTGACCACCGTGTCCTCGAACAGCCCGCCGGGCTTCGCTACCGCGCGCAGGTGGTGTCCGAAGAAGCGAAGGTAGAACTCGGTGAAAGCCGTATTGCGGGCGCGCGGCTGCACGTAGTCGCGCAGGGTCTGCATGTACTGGTCGAAGCTGGGTTCGTCCTGGGCGTAGAGCTGGAGTACCCAGGGGTTCTCGTCCAGTTCATCGAACGAGTCCTGGAGCGCGTTCTCCAAGGCGTCGCGGGCATGCGCGAGCCAGCCGGGTTCCCGGCCCTCGGTGCCCAGCGGCACCAGCTCGTAGAACGCCGCGACCGATTGCCCGTCTTCCAGCAGCATCGACTTCGACTGGGGCAGGAACTCCACCCAGGGCAGGAATTCCGCGAACGACGGCGCAACGTCGTACAGCGCCTGCTCGTCGGCCACGGTCGCCGGCCTGTGGCCATGGACCGCCGTGCCGGGTTCGGGGATGCCGGCCTGACGCAGGGCCTCGACGTGGCGCTGCCAGCCGTCCGGCTGCTCGTCATCGTCTGCGTCGGATGCAGTCAGCTTCGGCCAGGGGAGTTTCCAGCGCATCAGTAGTCCTCCACGCGCTCGCCGGGCATGGCGTACTGCACGCGCTGGTACAAGGGAAAAACCGTCGTATAGCCCGGCACGGGCACCGGGTCCGTGCCTGCCAGGTGCGGGTACACGTACATCACCAGGTCGGGATTCGGCAGGCGCTGGAACTGGCGATAGACCTCGTTGCGCGCTGTGCGCGTGTAGCGCATCTGCTCGGCGGGCGCGGCCTGTACATCCATCTCGGTCAGCGGCCGGCGCAGGCTCTGGCGCGCGTCGAGCAATTGCCTGCGTGCCACCTGGCCGGCGCCACCGCCGCCGTCACCGGCGTTCTGCTGCCAGATGTCCATCATCGTGCTGTCGCCGTGGGGCAGCAGCTTTTCCTTGCTGGTGGCGCAGCCGCCGAGCACCGCGACGGCAAGGGCCAGCGCCAGGCCCTTATTCAAGTTCGAGAGCATGGCTTTCTCCTGCACGGTGATCGACCTTGCGACCTTCGGGATCGAAATCGATGGCGAGCGGCTTTTCGAGGTGGACGGCGACCTTTGCGCCGGGTTGGACATAGACGGCGGCGAAGGCCTGGCCGTACAACTTGTTCACCCAATCGGCCATGTCCCGAACGCCGCCGGCCAGGATGCGGCCCACGGCTTCGTTGCCCGAGATGCCGACGCTTCCGATGGAGCCATCGGCGCCCACGTAGGACATCTGACCGCTGTCGCTGTCGATGAGCGAGGCGACGCCGGCACCCGCCGCGGTGATCAGCGCCTGTGAGCCGAGGTACTGCTGGGCGTTGCTGCGCCGCTCTCCGCTGACGCAGGGAATGCCATAGGGGTCGCTGATCCAGCCCAGGCCGTCGCGCTGCTGGTTGTTCTGCTGGTTGCCCTCGCGGTCTTCGGGAATCGTCCGAATGGTCCCGTCATGGAACACAAAGGTGATGCTGCGCACCTGGCCGCGCACGCAAGAGAGCGTCCAGTCACCCGAGGCCGTGCCGGAAAACACGGCGCCCGCCACGTCGGGAATGTCAATTCCGTTTGCCGTGAGGTTGTCGGGACCGACCAGGACTTTGAACGGATACGGATCGTTGACCGTACCGTCGATCGGCACGCGGCCGATCAGCGCCGTCATTGCCACCGATCCCATCAGCGTCGAGTTGGTCGGCACCGTATAGACCGGCTTGGCGCTCTTGACGCCTGCGGCGCGGGCGCCCGCGTTCGCCACGGTTTGTGCCGTGGTTTCCAGCGTGCTCTGCGCGGGGCCGAAGCTCGTCGGAAAGCTCATGCCGCCACCCGTGCCACGACTGCCGTTACGCCCATCAGTGGGCTTCGCGTCGTCCGGCTCGACCCAGCGCACGCCGCCTTCCATGCCTGCCTCGTCGCCGTTACGCAGCCCCAGGCCCACGGGTAGATCGGCGTGGCCGCCGCCGCGCCCGCCGATGCCTTCCAGGCGCCGCTGCAGGTCGGCGAGCAGTCCCTCGGTCTGCTGGCGCTCGCTGGCTGCCTGCTGCTGGTCGCGGCGCAGGTTGGAGCGCTCGGTCTCCAGCGCCGAATTGATGCGCTGGTCGATGGCGTTCTCGCGCTGGCGCAGGCGCTGGTTCTCTTCGCGCTGAGACTTGTTGTCCAAGAGCGTGGTCTGAAGCTCGGTGCGCAATTGCTTCACCTGCGCCACCAGGGTCGCCACGGTATCGCGGGGGGTATCGCCCTCGATGCCCAGCGCCTTCATCTCCTCGGGCGTGAGCTGGGCGCCGGCATCGGCTGCGGGCTGTGTCGACGTGCTCCCACCGGAGAACAGCCGGATGGCGACGAACAGCACCAACAGGGCCACGGGGATCATCAGCCACTTCAGGAGTCCGTTACTGCGCATGGCGAGTCTCCTTGCCATCCGCGGCCTCGTTGTCCCGTGTCTCGATTTGCGGCTGCGGCAGATGCGCAGCCGGGTCGAAGCGGTGGATAGCGGGCAGCAGCGACTGCGCGAGGCCACGCCCGCGCGTCACCAGGTACAGAACGGTGGTGTCCTCGGGCGTTCCGCGTGGACCCAGCGCCTCGTGCTGGAAGCTGGCCGTGAGGAAATCGCCTTGCAGCACACGCGGGTCGAGGGTGATCCAGCCGCTGCTGCCGTTGGTGAGACGCACGGCGGTGACCCACTGGTCTTCCAGCCGCCACGACGCGAGCGCGACCGCGCGCACCGGCAGCGTCGGCATCAGCGTGGTCAGGTCCATGTCGCGGCGCAGATTGACCCGCATGACACCCGGCAGCGCCTCGACCGTACGCAGCGGCGCATAGAGGTTCTGCGCGGCGAAGCGCGTCAGCGCGACCGAGACCGGGGTTTCGCGCCGCGCCGTCCGCGCGCCTGCCTGATTCTGGGTGTGCGCCGGGGGCGCGTCGGCACCCTCCGGCTGATCGCCATAGCGCGCCGGGGTGCTGTTGCCCTCGACGATGCGCACCGGCTCCAGCTCGGCTTCGCCGTCCTTGGCCGGCTCGGCGGCGATGTCCAGCAGGATCAATGCGCCCGTGTCGGCGTCCTGCAGTTGCAGCCGTGTTGGTTCGATCGGCGCACTGGCGCGCAGGTACACCGCACCGCCCGCGCTCTGCACGCGCAGACGTTCGCCCACGCCGGCAGGCACGCCCACGCGGACGTTCCTGTCGATGAACACGATGCGCTCCTGGCCGACACGCAACGGCACGGCCAGCGGCAGACGTTCCCAGCGCAGGATCTCCACCGCATGGGCGACAGGTGCTGCGACTACGACCAGCAGCCCCAGCAGTGCGAGTACAGGATGCTTCATGGGGTTTCTCCTTGGGGCGCTTGCGGAGCCAAACCACCGGGCGCCGGGCGCGTCGGCTCCGGGGCGCCGATGCGCTGCGGCGCCCCTTCGTAGCAGTCGAGTACCAGGCCGAACGGGTTGCGGGCGGGATCGATGTCCACGCGCGTGACCTTGATGGGGTAGCGCACCAGGGCGCGCTTGACCTGTTCCGCGCCGTAGTACTCGTCGGCGCTGATGTCCAGTGTCACCACCCAGTCGCGGTCGGAGACCACGCGCACGCGCGTCGTAGGGTCGTCGCCGTAGCCACGGCCCGGGATTTCGTAGATGCCGCGCACGCGCTGGCGCAACTCACCCGTGCTGCGGCGGTAGTCGTAGTCGGCTCGCAGGAAAGCCTGGCAGGACGGCGTGAGATACGGCGAGAGTGTGTGAAGGTTGCGTGCGTAGTCCTCTTCGCCATTCGTGGGCCAACGGTGGAGGGTCTGAAACACGTAGAACGTGAACGCATAGACCGATTCGGGCGGCACTTCCCACCACTTGCGGGTACTGCCGGAGCGCAGATCAGGCGGGACGTGGATGGTCAGGTCGCGCGGAGCGCTCCACCAGCCGCCGCCCATCACCAGGGCGACGATGACCAGCGCGCCAGCACCCAGGCGAAGCGTCTTGATGTGCGCCTGCAGATGGGTGATCTCGTTCTTGAAGCGGCTCATCGTGCCCCCCTTGCAGCAGACCTTCGGGTGGTCCAGAAGCCGGAGCGTGAGATCAGCACATGGCCGCCCACCCAGCCCGCCACCAGCGGATAGCGCGTGGCGATGCGCCACTGGAGTTGCCGATACAGCCAGGTGTCGGGACGCCCACGCTTGAGGCGACGCAGGATGCCGCCCCCGATGAACACGCCGAAGGCCACGCCCAGCACGACGAACGTGGGCGCGAGCGCGATCGTGCGGAACACCCAGGACAGCGGCGCACCGACCAGCAGGCCGGCGGCACCGGACAGGCCGCAGCAGATCCACAGCTCGTCGGCGGTGAGGCCGCGCACGACAACGGGATGGCGGTTGAGCCGGTGCGGAAGGAACGTGACCGTCCCGTCAGCACGGACGTGCTGCTGCTCGGACATACCGGCCTCGCCTTACAGGATGCCGGTGGCTTCGGTGAGCAGCCAAATGCCGATCACGAGCAGCACCGCGCCGATGGCGACCGTGAGGCCGAATTGGCCCCAGGTTTTGCGACCAGTGTGGATTTCCGCGTAGGTGCCGTAGGCGTGGTAGCACACGCCAATGAACATCGACGCCACAACCAGCAGGGCCACGAGCATGATGATGTCGTAGCCGTAGTTCCTGATCGTCTCCATGATGCCGCTGCCGGCGCCCCGGGTCGGGTTCTCCAACTGCGGCAGGCCTTGCGCGAACGACAGCGCCGGCAGCGCGGCGGCGCCCAGAGCCACGGTGGTGCGCTGGACAAAACGGGAAGTGAGGATGCGGTTTTGCATGGTCAGGCCTTTCAGGTCAGGAGAGGAGGAAGAAACTCAGGACGAGGTACATCGCGACGAAGCGGATGCAGACGCCGAGGAACTGGCGCTGGTTGAGGCGGCTCTCGGACCACCCTACGTAAGCCGTTCGGATGGCCCAGACGCCCCAGACGAGCAGGACCGCGAACACGACGCCGACCAGGACGGTCGCCATCGCGGAAGGCGCGATGCCGCTGTTGGCTTGAAATGCCGAGACTTGGGCGCCGTTCATGGCTTGGCCTCCGCGGTCGTCGGCGATGGCTCGACGGCCCGCTCGGTGCGGTAGTCGCCGGCCAGCTCGGCGGGGTCGCGCGGCTGAGCACGCGAAGGAGAGAGGTGCGCCTGGATGCCGGCGCGCACGCGCGCTAGGTCAGCCAGCAGCCGCGGGTAATCGAAGTGGTAGCGCTCGCCCGGCTGGACGGGAGCATGCGCGGCGCTGTCGGCGACGGTGCGCTCCAGCGCGTCGAGCTGGCGCAGCGCCGCGACCAATTCCTGACGCTGCGCGGGGGGCTCGGCCAACGCCATCGGGGACTGGCCCAGCAGGAGGGCCGTCACGAGAAAAGTGGGCACGCCGCGATGCGCGGCACGCAGCCAGGTTGAAGCCACCATCGCGCCATTCCTGTGTGATCAGCAATGGCTCGATCGTGGAGATCAGGGCTGCTTTAGGCCGCAAACAATAGGAACCCGCGGATGACCGGATTGATGGATGCCGAGGCTGTTGGTGTCAGCCTGGGCTATCCTGCGGTCAGAAGTAGATCGAGGAGGAATTTATGGGGCTAAAGACCGAGCTGAAAGCTCTGGTGGATGAGTTAGATCGCGTGCACAAGGGGGCCACTCCATGGTCCGAAGAGGCCGGCATTCCTGATTTCATCACCGCTGAGAACGGTATGCAGCGGTACTTCACCAAGAAGGCAAGAGAGGCGCTTGGGCAGTTCTCCAGCACCCTCCATCAGAATCGGACTCTGAACTCAGTGAAGATCGAACCCGAGGCCTTTCAGAAAATTGCCCGCCAAGCCGTTGCCGATATGCACGCCTCGGGTGAGCTTTCGGGGTTTGATGAATGCGATCAGGGCGGGCTGCTTCCCAAACTGAAATTGCTTATCGAGGAACGACTCGCAAGCATCACCAACGAACACACGCACTATTTCCCTGCCTGGACCCTGGGCATGGAGAGGAAGTCTCCGTTCTCCCTCGGCCCGGTGACATTCTTGAATAGGTCGGACTGGATAGATTCTGTAGATTTCCCTCAGCAGGGAAAGGATCACTATCTGAACCAACCAGAGGCGAACCACCGCTGGAAGGAAATTCTCAAGGATGCCTTGCAGAAGGCCAATGATGGCTCCTCCATCGAAGGGCTGGCCAACGCCGTCTACAGTGCGATAGTCGGATGTCCAGCCTTGGTCAAGGTAACAGTCCGTGGCTATGAGCGTGAATTCTCACGCAAGCTGGCGAGATTGGTTGGCAAGACAGCGCTTGACGCTATCTCTCTGGGCTTTGGAGCCCCCGAGTGCTTCCTGCAACAGGCGCTTCAAGACGAGCGCCTACCGCCTGCGGGTAGCGATCGCCTGGTCGAAACCAAAGGGTTTCTGTGGTTGCCTGGAAGCTCGCTCGGGAAGCGGATTCCTTCGCAACCTCCTGAACGAGTAAGGCAAGCGTTGGATGACATGACATCTATTCTTCCGGCATTCGCGGCGATCCTTGATGGGCTGCTTGATCCATCGAGTCACCCGCATCCCAAGCTTGCCAATCGATGGGCTACTGCGCTGGATTGGTTCGGCGAAGGAAACCGTGAGTTAAGCGATGCTATAGCGTTGGCGAAGCTCGGAACCTGCCTGGATGTACTGAGCTGCGGCGGCAGGAACGGCGGTATCTGTAAAATGGTCGTGCATCTGACCGGAACGAGTGACGACACGCAGGTAATACGAGGCAACCGTCCTCGCACGCTGAAGCAATTGGTCAAGGACATCTATGACCATGGTCGATCGCAGATACTGCATGGCACGCACTACGACAGACTGGAATCATTCGCGGCAGAGCGGCAGTATGCAGCCTACCTCGCACGGATCGTATTGATTGAGTGCGCAGTGCGACTACAGCGTTATGGTGGTCCAGATGATGACGGGGCGTTCAGCACAATATAGCTAGAGGTACTTTTTGAAGCTCCCCGCAGTCAGGGATATACCCAGTCCAAGCAAGGCGGTGCTCGGCAGCAGGATCAGCAGCGGATGCACCGATACCGGCAGCGCCAGGTACGTCACCCAAGGCAGCACGGCCAGCGGCATCAGGCTCGCCTTTGCGCGGTGGTAGATGAAGCCGGATTCCCGGCCCGCGCCGAAGCGCCGCACGTCACGGCGCACCAGGCCATCGATCAGACCTACGAATGCCGCCGTGAAGATCAGTGGCAGGGTGAGCACCAGGACCAACAGACGCACGAGAAAGGTCAGCGTCGTGAACGCTGCCGCAATCAGGTAGCTCTCGGTCCAAACATAGACTTGGCTGATGAAATAGCGGAAGTTGCGCGTCTGGCCCTGGCTCGACGCACGGGCGCGCTCGGCGGTCTGGCTCATGCGCTCCAGCAGCCCCGAACGCACGAACACCCATTCGTAGCCGGTATCTACCAACTCGTGCGCTGTGCGCCCCGGCTCCTGCACGATCACGCTGCGCGTGAAATGGCTAGACAGGTGCCCCAGCTCGTACTGCAGCATCTGCTGGGAGTGCCGCCAGCTTTGATCCTTCCAGAACAAGTGCATGCCCACGCACTCCATGACGATGGAGAACAGCAGCGAGCCGATCAGTACCCCAAGCAGCCGAAAAGGCAGCGTGATCGTGCCGATGACCAGACCCTGGCGGCGGCCTTGCTCCCTTCGTGTGGTGCCGGCGGCATCGCTCATGGTGCGGCCTCGTCTCTGGCCATATCGCCCGTGCCGGAGGCAGGAGCGTCGGCGGTGGCCACCTCATCGAGCAGGTCATCGGGCAAGGCCGTGTCCTGCAAGACCGGGGAACTGGTGAACTCCCACCACTGCGTGGCCTCACTGTAGCTCTGGCGCATGTAGCCCGCGAGTTGTTGCAGATCCTGCGGCATGACCTCATCGGGGTCCGGTGCCGGCAGCGGCATGCGAACCTTCCAAAGCTGGCCGCCCTGCAACAACGCGAAACACTGACCCTTGGGTAAGGCGACGACGTGCGACGGCTCGATCATCGGCACGCTGGACATGCTGATGCGGTCCTGCGTGTTGCTGGTGAAATCCGTCGCCCCGCGGATGTCGGAGCTGTCGGTCGCGCCGGAGACGATGGTGGTCGTATAGACCTCGACCTTCGGCAATTGCCGGGTCAGCAGTTCAGCGGTGGCCGTCTCGCGCACGCGCAGCATGAACAGGTTGTTGAAGTTGCCGATCACCTGACCGGCCTTCGCGCGGTTGCCGATGCGAGCCTCGATGTCCGAAAGGGTCTGGGTGTACGCGGTGACTTGCAGACCGGCGCCGCCGCCTTTGTTGATCAGCGGCACGAACTCGTCACCCATGAGTTCATTGAATTCATCCGCGTGGACGTTGATCGGCACGCGCGTGCCAGCCGATGCGCCCGGCAGGCCGTCATCGATCCCGTGCTTGTAGATATGGCCTGCCACCGAAACGAGATCGCTGAACATCGAGTTGCCGACCGCTGCGGCGACCTCGGCATCGGATAGCGCGTCCAGGCCCACATAGACGACGGCGCGCTTTCGGATGACCTGCATCCAATCGAAGATCGGGCGGGGGTCGGCCAGGTCGGAATAGTTCGGCGCCAGAAGCTGGGAAATCTTCCCGCTGGTGAGTTTCTCCAGCAGCGGCAGCAGCGATGCGACGATCTTGTCGAAATACGTCTTGTCGTAGCGAACCGCCGAGCGCAGGCCGTCGAGCACCGGGTCATAGTTACGGGCCTGGGAGAGGTACTGCTCCAGCGCCACCACGCGCTTCTCGCGCCCAATCATGTTGCGCGGGATGTTCTTCTCGTTGAGCTTGGCCTCGATCTGGACGATCACCTCCCAGGCCTTGGGCTCGGTCTTGGCGAAGTAGTGCTGGGCGTACTCGATGAACAGCGCGTCGATGTTGATGACGTGGCGCTGGATCAGCATGTAGTCCGGGCGCTGGCCCAGTTCCACCAGGGCGCGGGCGATGATATTGACGAAGCGCCACGCAAACTCGCGAAATGCCGCGCTGTTGCCTTCCCCGGAGAGCTGCCCTGCAACACGGGTGGCCACCTCGCTGATGCGCCCAAAGCGGCCCACAGCGTTGTAGCGCGCGGAAATGTCGGGCCAGCCCAAATGGAAGACATAGAACTCACCCTCACGACCCGCGCGTTTGGCCTCGACGTACACCCGCTTCAAAAGATCGGCATCGCCCTTGGGGTCTATGACGATGACGACCTCGTGCTCGCCGTCGGCGTTCTTGCGCCGAATGTCCTGGGTCACAAACAACTCGGCCAACCGCGTCTTGCCCACGCGCGTGGTGCCCAGCACCAGCGAATGCCCGACGCGCTCACCCAGCGGCAGGCTGACGTCCACCTCATCGGGTTCGATGCCGTGCAGGCGCGGCAGGCCGCCCACAGGCGGCAGCGGGCGCACCGGGTTGAAAGACACATCCCAGCCCGTGAGCGCGGGCAGCCGAGACAGCGGGAACGGCGCGAACTCCAGCCGTTCCTCCAGCCTGCGCGCCAGCCGGTAGGCCGGCGTCAACTCGACGTAGCGGCGAAATTCCGGTCGGTACGTCTGCATGAGCCGATGGGTGTGTTTCTGCTCCCACAGAAACCCGCGCCCCACGAACAGACGCTGCTGGCTGACCGGTACGTCCTTGCTGGTCATCACGTAGCGCGGCAAGCGGCGAATGTTGCGCCGGTAGCGCAGGATGACGCGGGCATCGCGGTAGCGGATGGCACCGTAGGCGCAGAACGCCAGCGCACTGCCGACGCCCATGGCCGGACTCAGCGCGAGCGACCACGGGGCCACCAGGGACAGAAACGCGGCGCCTGCACACGCCGCGACGGTATAGAACTCCACCGCTGGGCGCAGCAAAACCTCGACCGGCTGTTTCCCCGACATGGCTTCATTGCTCGATGCCGGTGGCTGTGATCAGCACCGGGTAATGTCGCAGAGCCAGGCGCTCGGCCAGGTCGTCACCGGCCACAGGCGCGAGGGCTACGCCCGGCACCAGGGCGCGCAGCCGTGCCAGGCCCTGCACGGTCTCGACGTTAACCACCAGGCCCACCGCGCCGCGCTGGCGCAGCGAGGCCGCCTGACGACGAAGCCAGGCGCGGGACGCCTCGTCGTCGCCGATGACCACAAAGGGCCGCAGGCCCGGCGCCTCTATCACCCGCCGCGCGACGGTGCCAGGTGTGAGCTTGGCACTGCGCACCGGCAACATCGCGGCCTCGTCCATGGGCGTGGCGGGCACCGGGAGCATTGGGATGGGCGGTCGGGCCGGCGCATCGGCGCGCGGCTGAAGGTTCAGAGCCTCGTAGTACGGCAGCGCCGACGCGCCGCCACGGTCTTCGACCACGATCAGCGGCTCGCCGGCACGCGAGGCCAGCGGCAGAGCCGCCAGCAGCACGAGCAGACCCTTCAGCGTGAAGTTGCTCAGAGGGAGGTTCGTCATGGGGATGTCTCCTGGCGCGCAGCGAGGGCCGCGGTGGTTGGGTGCGTGCCCTGCACACGGGCAAGGTGGCGCGACACGCTCCGCCTGTAACGGGCGGCAGGTTCTCCGCCCGCAGGACGGTGGTAGCGACCGATTGCCAGCAACCAGTCCTCGCCAGTGGTGTGCTGCTCTTTCAGGATTTCAGCGGCGATGGAAAGATTGCGGTACGGGTCGAGCAGGTCGCACGCGCTGGCGTAGCGCTGTTGGTGGTAGCCGAGGTTGATCTGGCCAAGGCCCGCGTCGATGCGCGTGTGCGGCGTGGCGCGCATCGCCTGCTGCAAACCGGCGCAGGCGTCGGCGCGTGTTGCGTAACGACGCGACTGGCCAGCGACGTTGAGCGACCACGGCCACGGGACGATGCGTCCATTGCGTCGGATGCCGCTCTCTTGCAAGGCTACGGCGTAGAGCACCGTCGAGGGGATGCCTGCGCGCTGTGCGGCAAGCTGGTAAGCCGGTGGCGGAAGCTCCTGGGCATGGGCGGCGCAGGCGCACAGGCCCGCCGCGATCACCAGTGCGCGCAAGCACTGCGAAACGGAGGTGGCCACTATGGCTGGCGCTGCCATTGACCGTTCACCTCGCGCACGACCGCAGGAAGGTCTCCGGGCAAGCTCAGCGACAGCCACCGCCCGCCATCATGGTTGAGCGTGATGCCACCGCTGCGCACGCGCGCCGGATCGACGTTCGCCCGCTTGGCCCAGTCGCGGATACGTGTGTCGTCCTGGCGGCTGCCGACCATGTACAGGTCGAACTCGGTACCAGAGGATTGCAGGCGCTGCACGAGCTGCCCGCAGGCCGCGCAGCCGTCCTTGATGAACACTGCCGTGCGGCCTGAACCGCGCAAGGGATTGGCGCTTGTGCCGGTGTCGGGCTTGTCGTCAGGCAGGTTCACCCGCTGCATGCCGGGATTCAGGCGCTGCCAGGCCTCGTCGTAGGCACGCTGGTAGGCGAGCAGCTTCTCGACACGGCGTGCCTCGATCTGTACCTGCAGCTCTGCGTAGCGGAGCCGTTCCTCGTCGGTGCGCGCCTCGATGCCCAGGGCGGACAGCGGGTCCAGGTTGGGTGAGTAGATACCCAGCGGCCCATCCATCAGTTCGCGATAGCGCGCCCACTCCTGCGGTTGCAAGCCCCAGTCGCTTGCCACCCGGTCGTCCAAGGCGCGAGTGACCAGCGGACGCTCCTGGCTCTGGGCATTGCCGGCGGGGGCCGTGGTCGGTTGCTGCGCCCAAGCGGACAACTGGGCAGACACCAGCAGAAGCGCGGAAAGGATAATGGCAGGCTTCATGTCATGTCCTCAGCTCAAGGGATCGCCACGCGACGGGTCTGGTCGCCGGCCTGAAACACGGCGGAGTTGCCCTCGACCGCCTGAAAGCGCCATGGGCCGAGCGAATCGCCGGGCAGCAGTACCTCAAGCTGGTCGGGCGTGAAGTCCCCGCTGCTCGGCGCGACGGACAGGCTGCGCTGGCCGGCGCGAAGTTCGGCGCCGACGATGCGGAACGGCAGTGGCAGCGGTTCCGGCTTGGCGTTAGGCCTGCGCGGTGTGCGCGGCTGAGCGGGTGCTGCGGTGCGCGCAACGGTCTGGCGCGTCTTGATTTGCTCGACCTCCGTGCGCAGCGCCTGAAGGTCGTCAGCAGCGGCATAGCCGCTCAGCGTTGTCTCGACCTGGGCAGCGCGTGCTTCCAGGAGTTCGCGGGTGTCTTTAAGGTCTGCCGCCGTTGCGACGGTTGGACGCTGCTGGATGGCCTCAATGGCCTCGGCCAGACCTACCGCCTGCGCTTCGAGACGTTGCAGGCGGGAATTAAGCAGCTCCTGGTCGACCTGCTCGTTCACCGCCTGGTAGCCGAGAGCGACGAAAACGCTGAGGCCGATCAGCCAGAGCCACATCAGGCTCTGCAACATCATGGCGGTGATCGGGCGACGGGGAGACTGCGCGGCATTCATGGCTGGCCTCCCGAAACCGAAGGCATCAGCGGAAACGTCTGCACCGCCTCGGCAGCAGGCGGTTCGTGTTCGTGCTCGGCGGTCGCACTGCCTCCAGCCTGCTCAAAGCAAATCTGCCGTGCCCGGTCATTCGCGTGCAGTTCCCAGGCCGGGCCAGCCAGGGTAAGCAGCGCATCGCGCAAGGTCATGGGGCCAAGATGCAGGTGCGCCGCCGGCAGCGGCAGCGCATACAACTCGGTCACGGCGTGGGCCATCTCGCAAAGCTGGTAACCACTGCGTTTGAGCACATGCCGCAGGCCATCGCCCACCGTGGCACGGGCATCCTCCGGCATGGACACATCGATGGTCTGCAACAGCAAGTCACGCTGCGCTGCCGAGGGTGCCAGCTCAACCAGCGTGTAGCGGCCATAGCGCACGACGGGAATGAACTCGGGTGCCTCGGGTTGGGGAACGGAGGCGATTTCCTCTATGGCGTCTGGTGCCAGTGGCGCGGTCGTGGTGGCGCAGCCGCTGGCCAGGGCAGCGGCCAGGAGACCAGCGCCGACCAGACGCCGGGATACATGGATGGCGGGCATGGCATCGGCTCTTCTGTTGCGATGCCGATACATTGGCGGCGCGATGCCGTGCGGTCAGCCAGGAATGCGAACTGGGTGGTGCCCGGTTTGCTGCCTTGGGCAAGCGCTCGGCCTTCACGGGAACACTTTGGAATGAGAGAAAAACGCAGCCCCGCCCACGAAGAACGCGGACGGGGCTGCAAGGTGGGAAGAACAGAAAGCCGGCGGCGCTAGGCCGGCTTGTGGCGTGGAAATCAGGCGGTGACCAATTGCCGGGCCAGCGCCACTTCGACGGAATCACCGTCCTGGTTCAGGACATCCAGCCCCGATTCGGGCACATCGCCCGAGGTGGACTGCGAGACCATGATCTTCTTGGCCATCAGTTCCAGGCAGGTCATCTGCGAGGAACCGGCATAGCCGAGGTAGATCACGCGCACGGGTTGCTTCTGCCCGATGCGCCAGGAGCGGCGTGCTGCCTGTTGGAGCGAGTACACGTTGTAGCCACTTTGCATGAACACAATCGTCGGGAACTCCAGCAGGTCCAGCCCCGTCTTGACCAGCTCGGGATTGGTGACGAGCACGTCGATGCCACGGTCCAGTTGCTCGGCGATCCAGTCTTCTCTGCGGCTGGCATCCACGCTTGCGCGCAGCACCGCCACCTTGAAGCCTTCCTGCTCCAGCAGCCCCTTCAGGCGCGACGTGGTATCGCGCGTGCCGGTATAGACCGTGTAGGCCAGAACCTTGCGGCCCTGTGTCTTCTCCTGCCTGCAGATCTCGATCAGCTCACGCTCCTTGGGGCTGATCTCGAACTCATTGAACTGAGCCGGGACAAACGCCAAGGTGTTGCGCGTGCGTGGATGCACCACGGTCTCCGACCGGAAGCAGCAATCCGGCCAGGCCAGCAGCACGTTGAGCACCACCCCCAGCAAGGTCGTATCGCGTCGCGCCAGAGCCTGTTTCAGCTCTGCGGTCAGCCGACCCGCCAAATCGCGGTAGGCCGCAGCTTGCGCCACGTCCATCTGGACTTCACGAAACTCCTCGTCATACGGTGGCAGGACGTTGCCACCGATGTCCTTGAGCTTGAGAAATATGGTGAACGGCAGGATGCAACGCAAGACCCCTTTCGGGCCGAAGCCGGGAGCCTTGACCGTGCGCACCGATACCTTGGTGCCCTTGGCCGTCTTGTGCGCCGTGCCGGCGCTCTCGGAGTAGATGTCCTTGAGGACGCCGTGATCGCGCATGAACGCCATCGCAGCCGAGGTCATGCTGCCGCTCGTGGTCGGGCGGTAGCCGTCTTCGATCATCCGCCCTGGCAGTGCCCGGAACAGCAGGTAGAACAGATCATCGCCGTAGCCGCCCATCAGCGTGCCGGTCAGCAGCAAGGTCTTGCGAGCCTTCGCCGCCAGCACGCCCATGGCCTGGCCCTGGGCACTGCCACCGTTCTTGTACTCGTGCGCCTCGTCGGCGATGAGCAGGTCGAACGTGCCTTGCGGCAGGTAGCGTTTGATGAACTCGGACGGTTGGTAGCCGCCCTCGCCAAAGCCAAACTCCATGTTGGCCATCGCACGTTCCATGCGCGTGGCCTGACGGTCGGAAAACACCAGCTCGCCATTGCCGTCCATCAGGTTGATGAACTCGTGGATGTTGTCACCCAGCATCGAGGCCAGGAAGCCGTCACCAAACTTCTGCATCAACTTCTGCGCGGTGACTTCCCCGATGGTCGGGATGCGCTTCAAGGCTTTGAGGACGACAGAGGACTGGTCACTGCCGGACAGACTACGCGGGCGGATCAGCGTCCACAGGGGCGCGGCGCAGTGGCTGCACTTCCTGCGGGACTCCTCGGCTTCGAGCGAGATCGGGTTGACCGGTTCGCCGTCGAGGTCCGTAATGACCGTGCCGCAGTTCGGGCATGCTGCCACGTCGCCGTGGCGGGTGCGCCGCTGGGTGAAGACCGGCTTCCAGTGGAACCCCATCCGCATCCGCACGCGCCCCAGGACGAAAAACTCCTGGCCCGTGGGCTGCACACCCAACTGCTCGCGCAGCTTGATGAGCTTGACCAGCGTATCCGGGCCATTGAGCACCCAGACCTTGGCGCCGGCCACCGTCTCCTGGATCTCGCGCCGCCACTTGTAGACCAGGTGGGGAGGCGAAAGTACCAGCGTGCGGCGGTAGCCTTCGGCGTTGAGCACCGCGGCCGTGGCGATGCCGACGGTCGTTTTGCCGCAGCCCATTTCGCCATTGACGATCGCAGCGCGTTCGCCTTGATCGACCAGCAGCTCGGCGGCAGCATGGACAACGTCGGCCTGGGCCTGGAACAGCTTGCGCTTGAGGCTGGCAACGACGAGTTGCCGCTGTGCTTGCGCTTGGCCGGTATAGACCGGCGGGTTGGCGCGGTTGAGAGAATCAAGCAGTTCGTCGCCGAACTCGCCGACAAAATCCTGAAGGCTCAGGGTCAGAGGGGATGATTCCGCTTCGAGCAGTTCGCCCGGTACGGGCGCTGCATTGCTGGCGGTGGTGTCGAGATCAACGGGCATGGTGATGCTCCATAAAAAGAATGGGGCATGCACCACCCCAGCGGGGCGATGACATGCCCCGTGGTGGGAAGAGAGACGGCGAACCGTCGGTGGTTGGACAGTACAGGCACTCCTTGGCCTGCGGTGACAACTCGCGGTCAGTACTCGTTGGGCAGCAACAGCGTGGTGACGCTGCGATCCCATTCGGTGATGATCCAAATCTTCAGGCCGGGTGTGACCTCGTAAGAAGAAAACAGACGATCCTCGCCGGACTTCAGCGCGGCATCGTTCTGCCGCCTGTCGCTGTCGTCGAGGTCGCCCCAATCGCCGCCGAGGTGGCGACGCAGGTAGGGAGTCGGGTTGAGCCGGCCCTGTCGGACCAGGTCATCGACGCCGCAGGTCATGACCACCTGGCCTGGCGAGAAGCGCAGGCTCGGTGTTTGGCTGATGGAAAGTGCTTGGGCTGCCATGGAAGGCTCCTGGATATGGAGGGGCCACGGCACCCCATCGGGGCGACTGGACCCCGGTAGGTGGAAAAATCGACGGCGAACCGTCGGCGGTGAAAAACAATCAGCGAATGGTCAACACCTCGCCCCGTGTCGGGGAATCAGGCGTCATGTCCCACGCGCGGATGACGGGAACAAACTTGTCGGTGAGGATGCGCGTCTCGGCGATCGAGCCGTCTTCGCGCTCGGTGAATTCCCGCTGGAGCGTCTTGTCCTTGTGGGTGTCACCTTTGACGACGAGCACGCGCCCCGTCTTGGATTGCACGACTCCCGAGATCGCGCCTGCGGCCAGAGCCAGGGCGAGATGCCAGTGGGACAAGGCCCGCGCCGGTGGACGTAGCGTCTGCTGCGCGGCCCCCAACTGCGTATCCCGCGACGGCCAGAGGCCTTGCAGTCTGCCAACCTCATCGGCGAACTGCTCCGGCTCCATCGTCACGCGGAAGAAATGCCCCGGCTCCGCCGGGCTGGCGGGGACGATGTACGGCAGGAACGGCCATTCGCTCGGCAGCTCCTCGGCTTCGATTTCGCCAAGCCCAATCTGCAGCAACAGACTGCGCACGGCCTTGACGGCATCGGGTGTCTGCTCACGCTGACGCACCCGTCGCCCGAAGATCACCACCTGCTTAAACTGCGTTTCCACCGCTCGATAGATCCGCAGGTCGGTGTAGTGGCGTGTCAGCCAGCCGACCAGCTCGGCATCGAGCACGTAGCCGGGGACGATGAAGACCAGCACGCCGCCGTACTGCAACAGGGGCAGCGTGCGCTGGTAGAACAGCTTTTCGAGGCGGGCTCGGCCCTGACCTTGATAGCCAATGTTGCCGTTGACGTCCTTGGACAGGTCGCCATACGGCGGATTGAGCCAGAGCAGACCGAAGGACTGCTTGGAGATCATCGTGTCCATCAGGTCCGCGTGCAGACAGTGATCGACCAGACCACGGGCATGGCGCGCCCGCTCTGCGTCGAACTCGACGGCGAACGCCTTGGCATGCTCGCGCCCCAGGGCATGAGCCGCTTCAGCGATTGCCACGCCTTCGCCGGCGCAGGGATCGAGGATGCACATCGGCCCATTGGATTCAGAGTTACTGGGCATCAATGCGTTGAGCGCTCTTTCGAGCGTGGGTTCGTCGGTCGGGAAGTACCCGTTTTTCACGAAATTGCGGGCGAGCCGCGGGAACATGAGAGCCATGGAAGTCTCCTGGTTGGCGGGGATGATTGGCGCAGGCACGCCTTGGCGTGCCTGCGCAGGTGGGTCAAGCCGCTACCGTTTCCGGCGTCCAAATCTTGGCCGGATAGGGATAGGCGGTGAGCACGTCACTGCGGATCAGCGAGCCGAGCGCCTGGGTCAGCGCCGGCACGTCGATGGCGAGCCGATGGCCCACCAAAGGCCCGAGGGCGAACGGCAGGCGGGTCAGCATCTCGCGGCTTTGCAGCAGTTCCAGCACGGTTTCGCGCCAGTGGTCGAGCAATGGCAGTGGGCAGGTGTCCTGCACCAACGTCCACAGGCGGTCAAGCCGGTGGTCGCTATCGCGGGGCAGCAATGCCAGTGCGCTGGCGTTGGCCTTGTCGGGCTTGACGCAGCGCCGATCGAACAGCCACACGTTGGACAGCGAACCGAACAGCGTTCGCCGGTAGGCGCGGGTCATGCGCTTTTCCAGGCGATCGACGTTGCCGACGAACACCGGGACGCTGCCGCCCTGGTCGGTGATGACGTGGAACTGCTCCAGGCCTTGCTCGTCACGCCCGAGGGTCAGGCGAGCAAGGAACTGCTGGACGGCGGTGTCCCGCGCCCAGATCGACAGGAAGATCAGATTGCCCTGGTCATCGCCGACGCAAGCGTCGGCCATCACGTCCGGGCATTCGTCGATGCGATACAGCGTGGTGGAAGAAGGGTTTGCGGGCATAGTGGTGTCCTCGGATAAGCGGGAACAGCAGCGCCGCTGGGGCAAGTGCTGCCCCTTGGGGTGGTAGGGCAAACGCCCTGGCTCAGGCCGTCAGCGTCGTAGCCGGGGCTGCTTTGGGTATGCGCCTCTGCGCGTGGTAGGCGCGAACGCCTGCACGCCAGTCGGCGGATTGCTCCGGTGCGAGATCCAGATAGGACAGCGGGCACGAGTAGTAGTACGGGTGCATGGATTCGTCCAGCGGCTTGTAGCCCCACTGGCCGCCGCTGCGTTGCAGCAGATCGCAGCGGATATAGCGCAGGGACTGACCTGGCGCGAGATCACGATGTACGCCGTCGGCTTTGGCCGTCACTTGCGTAACAGACCAGAGGACGTTGCCACGCAGTGCGTGGGCGATGACCTTCACGCTGGTGCGCTCGGTCTCTTGCGGTGTGATCAGTTCCGCGATCAGTTCAGACCGCGATTGGGGGGAGAAATACCAGCCCATGAGAGGCCTCCGGGAGAAATGAAGCCGGAGGCTTCCCCCGAGGGGAAGGCCCCCGGCGGGTGGGTGAGGAACACCGCAGATGCAGCGTTCCGTACTACGCGGGTTGCAGTTCGGCCTGGCGGCTCCACTCTTGCGTCTTGAAGTCCAGCGCATAACCCAGTTCGCTCAAGCGAGCGATCTGCGCGCGCAGGGTGCGGCGGTCGATGGTCGAATCCAGTTTCACGGACTCATCCAGCGGCCACAGCAGGCCGAACAGCGCGGCATCGCCCTCTTCGGTACTGCCGGAGGCAGTCGCCGTAGCGGGCGTCGGCGCATCCACACCAAAGGGGGTGGTATCGACCAGCGGGTCTGCGGATGCCTGCACAGGTGCGGGCTTGGCGGGCCTGGACGTTTTGGCTGGTTTGGCTGGTTTGGCCGGCGTTACCGCAGGCTGTTCGCCCAGCTCTTCATCAAGTGGATCGAGGTCCTGAGTGGCGAAGCTGCGTGCCTCGTCACGGCTCAGTTTGTCGATGTCGTAGAGCGTCATTCCGTCCAGACTGGCGCGGATTTCGAAACGCATGCCACCACCGACCGGGTAGGACTTCGGGAAGATGTACCTGATGATGAACTCCCCGTCGTACTTGCCTTCGGGGTATTGCTCCAGCTCCGGGTCCTTGACCTCGAACGTACCGAGGTGCGTGGCGAGGCGACCGACGGTGAAGGGGCCGTTCTTGCCGCGAATGGTGCGCAGCGTGAGTTGGCCGGGGACGACAATGGGCGAAACCGATTTATCGGATGCCGATGTGGCTGCCATGATGGTTCTCCTTAGCGATTGGGAAAACGACAAGGCCCGCGAGGGCCTTGCCGATCAGAACGAATCAGCCAATGCCGGCTCCTGCTTCTCGACTTCACCTTCGGGCTCGCGCTCGGCGGGCTCGGCAGGCTGATCGGCAGCGGGGCCGGCGTCCTCGGCTTCGGACGCGGATGCGTCCTGGGCTGGCGGCGTCTCGGCTTGCGCGGGGCTCGTCGGATAGACCTTGGTGCCGTCGATCTTGATCAGGCCGATGTGGATCAGCGTCGATTCCAGGCTTGCGGCCGGTTCCCCAGCGCGTTCACCCTTGGTGCGGATGTACGGATCGATCTTCATGTCGTTGAGACGGAAGGCGATCAGCACCTTGCAGTCCCCTTCGATGGCCTGCACGCACCGGCGAACCAGATGCTCGGCTTCAGGGGTGGTAACGATGGTGTCGAAGTACCGATACTCCGGTTCATCGACAGGCCCGGCCAGCGCGGCGACGGTGCAAGAGAGGAACGGGTCGCCATCTTTGGGCGTGACGTCCTTCGGACGGCTGAGGTAGCCGATGCCGCGGGTGATCAGCTCGTGATGCCTGATCGAAGCCAGTTCGGCTCGGTCAAGTGGCTCGGCCTTGAGCAGTCGCGCCTTGAGGGACGCGGCGGCTTGGCCTTTCTGCTCGCCCTTGTCGCGGATGTACGCATCGCCCCACAGGTCGCCGAGGCGAAAGCGCACCAGCGGGCGCTGCTTGGGATCGTCAACGCCGATGCAGCGCTCGACCAGCTTCTTGGCCTCGGCACCCGAGACCTTGACATCGAAATAGCGATAGCTGGGGTCCTTTGCGGAACCGACCAGCGCGGCGATGGTGCATGCCAGAAAAGGCTGCGCACGGCGGCCGCCCCGAACAGGCACTTCACGGACACGCTGGATGTAACCGATGCCCGAGGTGTGGAGGTCGAAATACGATTTCTCGTTGGACGTGGTGCTCATGGTGAATCTCCATAGGGATGAAGCGGAGACACGCCAGTCCCACGCTGCGGGGAAAGGTGCGTAACCCCGCGATGGGTTGATAAGGCGAAAGCATCCACCACCAGAGACTGGTGGCCGCTCGCGGATGGATGCGGTGCGAGCTGGCTCGGTCACGCAGTGGGAGCTGCGCCGCAACCTCGAAGACCGATGGTTGCCTGGCATGTCGCTGACAACGTCAGCAGGCATGGGCTCAGCATGGCCTCGCCTCGCGCGCGAGGCAGCCATCAATCGGCATCCGGGCGATTCCCTTTGATGAATCTCCCAGGCAGAAAAAAGGCCCTCCTTCCGAATGGAGGGAGAGCCTGTGGGGGCATGTCGCCTGGTTTTTTTCGTGGTGTCACGCAGGTACAGCGCGGCGCCGTCGGGACGTCTCCGCGCCGATCACGCTCACATCGATCAGACGCCAGCGTCCGTCGTCGATGAGCCGCTCCAGCACTTCGCCGAGCATGTCGAAGTACACCTCGTCGTGCCGATCGACCAACTCGCCGTCGCGGCGCAGCTCCACCGCATAGGTATCGCTGCCGCGCTGGTAGAGGATCGTCACCTGGCCGGCGAACTTCGCGGTCGAAACCGTGAAACTGATCGCCGGGGGCGTTTCGATGATCCTGGACGGCTTCGGATCGACCCAGGTGAAGTCGTGGGCGCCCGCATCGACCAGCATGTGGGTGATGCGCCGGAACCTGTCGGGCGCCGGCATTTCCTCCAACTGCTCGATGAGCTGACCCAGTTCCATGCACTGCGGCTCGGGAATGGGCAGCTTGGCCGGCGCGGAGCCGAGGATGTGTGTCTTGACGGTGTAGGGAGTGCCGTCGGACATCATCTCGGTGCGCTCTTCTGGCGTGTCCGCACGCAGGCCGTCGAAACGGCGACGGGCATAGGGTTGGACATGCACCTTGGTGCCCTCGCTGGGAACGGTGGTCACCAGGTTGGGATCGAGTACCGCGAACTCGCTGGGCTTGAGCTTGACGACGATGGCGTCTTTGCTGGCTGCTACCACCTTGCCGTCGAAGGGCTGGGGATCAATGACGAAGCCCAGTGTCGAGGACTGTGGTTGATCATCGAACACGCGGTACTTGAACGATCGCACGTTGCGCGGCACATGGCCTGCGACCAGCGAAGGCATCAGGGTCTTGATGAGAGAGCGATCCATGTGAATCTCCTTGAGGAAGAACAAGGGATTCCCGCCCGCAAGGGAGAGGTCCCTTGTGGGTGAATGGGCGCGATGCGTCCGTAGGAAGAAACAACCAGCACGGTTTCCCGCGCTTGCAGCCTTGAAGGTCTTGGCTGCCTGGGCATGTGTCGGCAACGCCGACGAACATGGGGTAAGGATGGCCCTTGAGTGAGCGGCCTGCGCTCAGCAAACCGCACCGCGCCGCACCCGCTTTCCTGCGCCGGGACAAGAAAAGGCCCCTCGAAAGGGGCTGGGTGGTCAGGCTTGGTACACGAAGTAGTGTTCGCGCTGACGTGGAAAGAACACGTGCTTCCACGTGTCGCCGCCGGTGTTGCCACCGTCGAAAACGACCATTTCGTAGTCGTCAATGTCGGTGTCGGCCAGATCGGCGCTGGCGATATGGCGCATGTGCAGCGTGCCACTCAAGCGCTCGAATACCAGGATCTGGCCGATGGCGTCGTCCTGGCCCATGGCGTTGACGCAGGCTCCAAGCTGATGCTCGAAGTCGCGTGCGGGCGAGATGAGGTCGGGGAACATAAAGTGCTCCTATGAAATTGGACCAGCCCGGCTCCTAGAAAGGAGACGGGCTGGCATGGAGGGCAAAGAGGAAGGTGGGCTCGTGGTGTGTTTGCTAGGACTCGGCCAGCGGCAAGCCCGGCAACACGGGCGCGTCGGCGTCGAGGATGAGGATGCGCACATCGGCCTGGCCAGCCAGTTCCAGGATGTTCGCCAGGTCGTCTGGCATGCCCTTGCTGCGGTGCTCCTGCCGAAGCTGCTCGGCGGTGATGCCATCGGCGTGCTCCAGGTTCTGGTCCGTCCAGGGCGTTGAGATCAGCTTGACGCCGATCGCCGGGCTGTACGGAACCCGAAAGGCGATGAACAAAAAGGCCTCCGGCGTGGCGAGGTCCGCCAGATTGGCGAGGTACTGGCCGGTTTCCTGGCTGATGTGCGCGCTGCTGATTTCCCAGCAGCGGCTGTAGTAGCCGGTCTCGAAACTCAGGCGCTGCACGATTTCCCGCGCGGCCTCGACCGAATAGCTGTCACCGACGTGGATCAGGCGATCGTCGAAGTCCTCGCCATGAATGGCATAGACCACGGCACCGATCACGCCTTCGCCGTTAACGCCCTCATCGGCATCGCATTCGGCCAGCACCTCGGCGCTTATAGGTTCAGAGCCGTTCGTGACCACCGCGAAATCGCTGGTGACGATGCAGGAAGATGAAATCAGTTCCTGGTCGGAAAGATGTTGCTGGCTCGGGTGGATATTTCGCCAGACATGCGGGCTTCCGTCCTCGTAGCTGATGGACAGCGTGCGGACGATTTTCAAGTTCCAGTAGCCGCGAACAAAGGGATTGGGATTCTGAGACATGGGAACGCTCCAGATTGAATAATGGAGCCAATTCCCGCCACCGGGAATTGGACCCAGTGGGTTGAAAAGGGAAAATGCGTCAGTCGGCGCTGATCGTTGGCTTTGATTCAGCCGCTTTACGCTGGGCTACGGAAAGGAAATCGAGGGACATGGCCGTGTGGACGCATGTCCCTCGTGGGGAACGAAAAGACGGGGGTGTGCCCGAAACGGGCTCACCAGCCGCTGTAGTTCACCATCAAGTCGGCGATGACCTTGCGGCGTTGCAGATCGAGGCCGTCGAAGTCCGACAGCCCGTCGAAGTGGCAGCGCTTGAGCATGGCACCGCCCTCGCGCGCGTTGTAGAAGCTGACCATGGCGGACAGGAACATGCGTTCGCCGCTGCTCAGGACGCCGAGGGCATCATTGAGCAGCAGCATGTTGGGACGCAGATCCCACTTGCTCTTGGCCTGGTTCAGACCTTCACGGGTGCCGTCGCCGAACCATTCGGGGCCAGCGATCTCGGCACCACGCTTCCATGCCTCGAAGAAGGCTTGGGGCGCGGCAGCGAAATGCTGCTCTTCCCGCATGATCTGATCGACGACTTCCTGCGGCAGCAGTTGATTCATGGCGTGATTCCTCCAGTTGGATCAGGGAATGGCGAGCTGGGACCAGCCGCCTCTTTCGAGGGCACGTTGAGCCGCCGCATGGCTGCGGAAGTACTCGTGCGATTCCCGCGAAACGGGACCTTCGGTATCGCGCGTGCCGATGTAGTGGCCGGCGGCGCTTTGCAGGACTTCGAGCGGCAGGAACTTGCCGCAATAGGTCAAGGCCAACTGGCCGAAAGAGGCTTTGTGGGACATGGGTAGGCTCCTTGGAAAAGCGAGGCCTTGTCCCTCACGGGATGGCAGCTCCCGCACGTGGTGGATAAAAAGCATCGGCGTCACGGGGACGCGCGTCCGCAGACTTGATGCGATACGGACTGGCGGGTTACGCGGGAAGAACCCACGGCAGCCTGGAACCCATGGCTGCTGGCATGTGCTGACGAATCAGCGAACATGCGGGCAGCTTCGTCCGGGAGCCTCGCTGCGTCAGTTGGAAAACGGCAATCGGCCCAGCCCGGATTGATGGCGCGGAGACAGAAAACCCGCATCGAGTGCGGGCTGTCAGGGGGGGCGTGGGTGCGTTGGCTCACTCGGTCTTGTCGCCCAGGACATACTGCTTCCACAGGGCGAATGCCTCGTCCTGTCCCAGTTCGGCCAGGACCACAATGGGTTGCGTTTGCCGCGCACGCAGCGAAGCGAAATACGCCTTACGGTCGGCGATGGCCTTGAGGTTGATGCCATCGATAAACAGCAGCTTGCCGTCCTTGATGAACAGCACCTTGTTGCCAAGGTCGCGCTCGAACGCGGCTCGTACTTTCTCCGGTTGTTGCATGCGTCGGTTTCCTGTTGCTGTGGCCGGCCCTTGGATCGGAACGTTGATCGACGAGACAAAGGAGCCGAAGGCTCGCTGACCTTCGGCTCGGGAGGAAATAACCACCCGTGGGCTGTTGCAGGCCCGGTCGTCGCTCGAACCGTCTGCTCATCAGCAATCACACCCGGCCCATGTCGTGGCTGGGGCCGGCATCGTCTGGCGCACATCCGCGCACAAAGGGAGCCCGTTTTTGCGCCGGTGGGCACCGGCACTGAATACCGCTGACCACAAAGGGTCTCCGGGTGGCTCGCGCTGCCAGGCAAGCCATCGGGGGACCACTTCGCAGTGGGCGGGAGAAACACAGACCAGCAGAACACGCGGGAGGCGGTTCGCGGAAAAACTACCTTCAGGTCCCGCAGCCGGGGACGGCTCGACGGGACGCGCACACGGACAAGAAGGCGTTGCGCGCTGGGCGACCCGCAGGGGCGTGCGGGACACGGGCCACGCCTTTGAAACAGGGTGCGGCCCACGGGAAACGGAGTCGGTTAGGCGCCTTTGCGGCCGCTGCTACGCGAGCGCGAAGCGCCACGCTTGGGCGGACCAGATTCGACCGGCAGCGTGCCTTTGCAGTCGGGGTAGCGACTGCACGACCAGAATGGACCGCTCTTGCCGGTGCGTTGGCGCGTCGATGCGCCGCACTGCGGGCATGCTGGTCCATGGGCAAGCTTGATGGACAGGGACATGCTGCCGTACTGCGCGATCAACTGCGAAATCCAGGCGGCCTGCTTGCCAATGAACACGTCCAGCGTGAGCTGACCAGCCTCGATCATGTCGAGTGCCTGTTCCCACACGGCGGTGGTGCCGGGGTCAGCAATCGCCGCAGGCACGGCATCGATCAGCGTGAACGCCGCATCCGATGCACGGATGGAGCGTCCCTTTTTCACGATGTAGCCGCGAGTGATCAACCCGCTGATGATGTTGGCCCGCGTCGCCTCGGTGCCGATGCCCGTCGTGTCCTTCAGCTTCTGCTTCAGGCGCGGGTCGGTCACGAAACGCGCAACACCCTTCATCGCCTTGACCAGTTCGCCCTGCGTATAGGGCTTGGGTGGCATCGTTTTGAGTGCCTTGATGTCGGCCCCAGCGATCTGACATGCCATCGCTTCGCGCAACGCGGGTAGCACCTGGCTGCGTGCAGAGGCGTCGGCGTCCTCATCAGCGCTGCCTTCACGTTCGGGCTCGTCCAGCACCAGGCGCCAGCCCTTGACGACGACCTGCTTGCCCGTAGCCACCAGCTTCTGCTGGCCGCAGGAAAGCTCGGCCACGGTGCGGTCGAACTCGTGGTGAGGGAGGAACTGGGCCAGGTAATGCGCCCGGATTAGCCGGTACACGGCCCGTTCCTTCTCGCTCATGACGGAAAGATTCGCCGGTTCGAGCGTCGGGATGATGCCGTGGTGCGCTGTGACCTTGCCGTCGTTCCATGCACGCGAACGCTGGGTGCGGTCGAGCTGACCCATGATCGGGCGCAGCGACGGGTCGGTCTTGAGCAGGCTGTCCAGGACGGTGGGCACCTCGGCGAACATGCTTTCGGGCAGGTAGCCGGAGTCCGAGCGCGGGTAGGTTGTGGCCTTGTGCGTCTCGTACAGGGCCTGGGCTATCTGCAATGTCTCCTGTACGTCCAGCCCGAGCTGCCTGGAACAGACCTCCTGAAGCGTCCCCAGGTCGAACAGCAGGGGCGGGCCTTCGCGCACGCGCTCGGTCTCGACCGACACCACCTGGGCGCTGCCCGCAGCGCGAATCTGCTGCGCCGCCTGCTGGGCGACCGGCTGTTGCAGGCAACGACCGGCGTCGTCGGTGCAGCCGTCGGGCGCAACCCACTGCGCGGAGAAAGCCTGACCCTCTGTGGACAAAGACACGTCGATGGCCCAGAACGGCGCCGACTTGAAAGCCGCGATTTCGCGGTCGCGATCAACGACCAGCTTCAGGGTCGGGGTCTGGACACGTCCGACCGACAGCACGCCGTCGTAGCCCGCCTGCCGCCCGAGCAGCGTGAACAGACGGCTGAGGTTCATGCCGACGAGCCAGTCTGCCCGCGAACGCGCCAGCGCCGAGTAGTACATCGGCAGCGTATCGGATGATGGTCGCAGCTTGCCGAGCGCAGTGCGGATCGACGCATCGTTGAGCGCCGACAGCCACAAGCGCTCGATGGGGCCACGGTAGCCGCACAGGTCGATGATCTCGCGGGCGATCAGCTCGCCCTCGCGGTCGGCATCGGTGGCGATGACGAGATGGGTCGCCTTCGCCAGAAGCGCCTTGACGACCTTGAATTGCGTGGCGGTCTTGGGTTTGACCTCGACCCGCCACTGCTGGGGAATGATGGGCAACTGCTCCAGCGACCAGCGCTTGAGCGCCGCGTCATAGACCTCGGGTGCTGCCGCTTCTACGAGATGGCCGATGCACCAGGTAATCGTGACGCCGGAGCCGTTGAGGCAGCCTTCACCGCGCTGTGTCGCGCCGAGAATCCGACCAATATCCTTGCCCTGGGAGGGCTTCTCGCACAAGAACAGCCGCATATCCGTCCATCCGATTTCCGTGGTTCATTGAGTTGCTGGAATCGAGGATGCCGGTCCCCACCAGGGGCAACAGCAAACAAGTCGCAAGCGGTGGCGACCACTTTCACGGGATGGAATGGCTGGGGCGGAGATGGTATGCAGCCGGGGTGTGCGGGCCGGGAGCCGCGATTTTCGGGAGCACGTGGAATCCGGTGGACGTAGATGGAGCTATCCCCTGGGGATAGCTCGCGGGTGCATGGAGCGGCGAACAGTGGCCGACCCATGCCGGGTCACTTCCTACGCCGCGGCTCTTTTGGCGCAGCCGGTTCCTGGGCGGCCTGGGGCTTTGCCTCCGCATCCTGCGGCTTCGGGCTGAGGGTCACGGACTCGATGCGAAACGGCAGGATGCCGACGCTGCGCGCGTTGATCTGCCAGGTTTCGCGCGGCTGATCTTCGTTGTCCGTCCAGGGCTCGCGCTCCATGCGGCCGACGACCAGGATGCGCATGCCTTTCTGGTAGAGGCTTTTCCAGTGCGCGGCGTCGCGGTGCCAGATTTCCACGGGCGCCCAGAAGCCGCCGCGATCCTCGAAGTCGCCGCCTTTGGTGGGAACGGGGTTGTCGAAATACACGTTCAGCCGCAGCAAGCGCCGCGGCTCGTCGTTGCCGTTGGGGAACTCCCGGTATTCGGGCGGGGAGCCAATGTTGCCTTCGCCCCAAAAGTGCGTGCTCATGTTGCAATCTCCATGGTGGTTGAAATACCCGTGCCGCGTCGGCGTCGGGTGTGTGCTGGGGTGTCCGGTGCCATCACCGATCACGCATTCCAGGTGGGATGGACTTGAGCCGGCGCAGGTAGGCGTCTTCCGCCACAGCCGCCTTGCTGGCGCATTCCTGGGCCTGCCTGCCCAGGGTGTGCAACAGGCTGATCTGCATGTTCAGCGTGATGCGCTGAAGCTCGATCGCGTGCAGCTCGGCCAGTAAGTTGACCGGCGTGCCGGTGCTCGCCATCAATTCCTGCCACAGGGCTACGCCCATGGCTGAGCGGTCGTGCTTGCGCCAGCGCAAAAACGCCGTTCCTGCGCCAGTGGTTTGTTGGGCCAACTCCACGGGCAGCAGGTGGAAGGGATGCCCGACTGCCTGTTGCAGCACCTGCCGCTGAGCCAAGCCAATCAACTCGTCGCGCATGGCGAAGCACTGGCTGGCCCAGGCCTCAAGATCCCCCTTACCCTTAAAAGGCTTTAAAAGGCCTTTTAGAGAGGCCGCGTGTTCCAGCTTCACGAAGGCAGCCTGTTGCAGGCCCTGGAAGTAGCGGGGTTCGCGGTTCGGATCGCTCATGCCTGCTCGCCCTTGATCTCGCCGACGCCGACCTCGGGCACCGCGCCGGTGGCGGCCTCGTCGTTGGGGGCAGGCGCTGCAGCAGGACTCTCGACACGCTGTTGCAGGCCACGGCGCACGATGGGCGGCGCGAACTTCGAGCGGTGCGTGCCTTCCAGCACGTCCTGCGGCAGTTCGCCGAATTTCTCCAGCGCCGCCCGTGCTGCGGCGTTCTTTGACACGAAGTCGTCGCGCGTACAGCCCGAATAGCGGTATTGCTGGGCCAGCGAGAACAGGCTGCGCAGTGCATGGGCGCCCTCGTTGAGCCAGCGCTCCAAGGTGCTGCGGTCGATGAGCGCCGTGTGATGGGCGAGGATCAGTTTGCGGGCGATGTCGTCGTAGTCGGCCAGCAGATAGACGGCGGCAAAGCCGAGCTGCGCATTGACGAACAGCGGCAACTTGACGGGTTGCACGTTGAGGTTCTCGCCCAGGCTGAGTGCCGGCGGTACGCTTGCCAGCGCCTGATCCACCTGCTCGCGCAGCGCTTGCAGCGTGGTCTTGGTCTGGTCGAGCTTGACCTCGATGCGCAGCATCCACCAATCCGAGTACGGGTCGTCCTGCTCCGAACCGCGCCGCATCTTGTTCATTTGGGCGATGTAGCCGTTCAGGCCGACGATGCCCGGTCGCCCCTCGGCGGCGGCACGGCCATGCCAGATGCGCGAAGCGTGGTGGGTGTGAAGCGTCAGCGACATCGCGCTGCGCAGGGAGCCGAGATTCAGTTGCAGAGATTCATTGGTTGCCATGGTGTCCGCTCGTTGTGGGGAAAGGAGCGGTCAGCTTCGGCAGGAAGCGGAAGGCCGTCAGTCAACAAACCGAAACCTGCCAGACCCCGGTTCAGCGCGTGGTGGCCGCCTGCGGCGCGAGCTATCCCCAGGGGATAGCTCCAAGGAGCGCCAGCGAACGCTGCACGTCAGGATCAGGACGGACAAGGCCGATGCTGCGGCAGATGTTCGAGGCGAGGCCTGCGACTGCACGGCATCCGCCCCAACGGTGGAACTATCCCCAGGGGATAGCTCTACTGGCATCCATGGGCGTCCACTTCACCGCCTTGCCGGCCTGCTCACTTGCTGGCGAGCAGATTTCGCAGCCGCTCGATGTGCTGCCTGGCGACTTCTGGTGGCACCGGCTTACCCTGCGTTTGGGTCGGCGGTGCGGGTGGTGGCCGTTCGTTTGGTTGAGTGGGTGCCGGTGGCGGGTCTTTCTTTGCCCAGGCATTGAACTCACCGTGGATGGCCCGCTGGATGATGCCGAACAGATACCCTGCGGGATTGCGGATGCCGGGGTTGCTACAACGCGCGGCCCATTCGTCCAGCACGTCCTGCCTCAGCGAGGGATCAACTTGCTGCAATGCCACCTTGGCACCCGCCTGCTGTTCCGCCTTCAGTTGTGCAAAGCGCTTGGGCCATTGCAGATCGCCCAGCGCGCGCGCCTGCGCAGTAGTACGTATTTCATTAATACAACTACTACGTACTGTACGGGCCTGCTTCGGATTCCGAAGAGAGACGTCTGGCGCGGGTTTCAGCCCTGCTTCGGAATCCGTAGCGGGTCGTTCACGATTCCGAAGAAGGCTCGGAGCCCCTTCTTCGGAATCGTGAATGGCGTCTTCCTGTGGATAACTTTCGCAGGCCGTGGGGTTCTGGTTGGCGAGACGTTCGGCCATCACCTGCAACCGTGACGGGAGGGTGCGTCCGGCCAGTAATGGGTCTTCGCCGATTTCCTTGAGCGTGTGCAGGCCCACGATCTGCACGGCCTTGGCAGAATGGCCGAGCGCCTGGCTGACGAGTTGCAGGTAGTCCGGGTCGAGCTGCATGGCCTCGAACGGTGTCAGGGGTTCGTCGTGCAGCACGTACAGATTGCCGAGGATGCGGCCGGTCTTGGGGTCGCGCCGTCGCCGAACCAGGCTCAGCCAGCGGGTCAGGCGCATCAGTGTCAGCGCCCGTGCCACGGTTTCATGCGAGGCCTGGCCTGCGCAGGGCATGGACGCTAGCCAGGGGCGCAACTGCTCGTAGGTGGGAAATGCGGTCACGCCATCGTCGTTGAGCATCAGTCGGAACACTTGCCAGGCGTTTCGTTCCAGCGGCGTCAGGCGGCGGTCGAGGAACAACTTGCGTGGCACCGTCTCGTGCCGGTTGCCACTGAACAGGAAAGCATCGCCGGAGGTGGGCGTGGGCGACTGTGCAGGTGTAGACGCAGGTGCGCTGGGGGCGGGCTTGGGCGCAAGGTCTTTCAGCGCAGCATCGAACAGTTCTGCCAGTGCGATGGGGCCTTGGCGTAGGGCTCGTGGTGCGGTGTCGTCCACGGCCATGACTCACGCCAATCCCTGATCGACCCAGCTCTTGATCGAGGCCCAGACCACCGACAGAGGCAGCGACATTCCTTCGGCCAAGTCCATGGCGGCATCGAGGATGGAAGTGTCATCTTCGAGATCGACGGTTCTGCTGTTGGTCACGGCCTTCCATTGCCGCCACAGCTCCGTGTCCTGCTCCTCGTCCAGCACGGGGTGCCGGCCCTTGCGCTTGGGCAGACCGAGGATTTCACGGCGAAGCGCTACTTCCTGATGCGTCAAGCCATAGAACTTGCTGACCATCTCCGTGCTCGCGCCCAGCCTGAGCATGCGATCGACCGTGGCGATTTCCTTCTCCACGTCCTGCGCCTGCTGGAGCAGCCGCCGCAGCACTTCGCGGTTGACCGTCACTGAGCACCAGGAGACGTTGGCGTTGGCCAGCACGCTGATCAGCGCAGGATGCTTGAGGGCGTCCAGCTCTGCCTCGCCAAACCCCATCAGTTTGCAGCGGCGCAGTTGCCCATTGCGCAGGTCATAGAGGGCCTGGGCGATGACAGCCTGGTTGAGCGGGTGTGCTGTGGACATGCTGGCCTCCCTCGCTTAGGTTCCAGAGTCCGCAGCGCCGGCTTCGAGATCGAGCAGGCGGCGGGCCAGTCGCAGCAGGCGGAACAGCTTGACCAGCGCGGTGTCGCTCAATCGTCGGGTTACGTCGCCCTGGCCGTGCAGCAGCGCCGGCAGGTCGATGACGAGTTGCCCGTTGTCCAGACCGACGTCGGCGGGCTGCTGACCGGCCAGGCAAGCCAACAGCGCATGGACGGCACGGCCCTTTGGCGCCAGGCTTGAGGTATGGGCACGGCAGGCGAAGCCGATGCCTTCTGGACGGTCATCGATGCACTCGCCCAGGTGTGCCTCGCCCGCAATCTCGCGGGCAAACTGCGCGACGTGGATGCGCAGGTGCTCGGGTGTGTCCAGGCCGGGGGCGATGTACCAGACATCCGAGATCGGATAGAGCCCACCAGCCTGCACCGGGATGGACTGCAAGACATTCGCCGAGAAGTCGTGCGGCAGTGCATCGCCCAACTGGTCGGCGACCATGCGCTGGATGGACTCAAGCCGTTCCGTTGTCGGCGCCGGCGAGACGATGTGCTCCTGAAGCCGGTCGCCATCTGTCGCCGGGCTGACCGCGTCCGAATGACTGGCTTCCGCGTCGCTCTCGCCCGTCGAGGGAGTTGCCGTCGGCCTCGCAGCAGGTGGCGCAGTATCGGCAGGTGGGCGCGCAATGGCCTCTGGCTCTGGCAGGGCAGGCGGCGTCGAGGGCGGCGTCGGCTCGCTGACCAAGGCGCGCTGGCGGCTCTCGGATTCGGTCATGTCCAGAGCGAGCACGTCGTAATCAACACCCAGCAATTCGGTCATCTGGCCGATCAGCTCGTCCTGTATGCGCTGCGCAGAGAACTCGTCGGCCTGGACATCGAATTGCGACAGCACTTCCTGAAAGAACTCGTCGAAGTCCTGAACCAGTGAGCGGCCTTTGGCGTAATGCGCCCAGGTGCGCTCGCAGGCCTTGCGCATGACCGACAACCGCTCGACCTGGTGACGCCCCAGGCCGGCGTAGAGCACGGTCGGGATTGCGGGCAGCAGGTAGCGTACTGCGTCGGCCATCCGGCTGATGTGCGACTGCTGCACGGGGTATCCGTCGGCGGCCAGGCGGCGGGCCAGCTCGGACTGGCTCAGGGTGGAGCCGCTTTCCAGTTCGTAGAATTCGCGCGCTTTCTCGACGCCCAAAGCCCGCTCGATGAAGGTGAGGCCACCGCGCAGTTCGTTTTCCGCAAGATGCCCGGTGAGCGCGACGATCTCGCCACGCTCGGGCCACGGGCGGAACAGGCATGAGACCCGAAAAAATCGTTCGTCCTTGGTCTCCGACCAGAGTTCGCGCAGGATTGCCAGTCGCGTGTTGCCGCCATTACGGATGATGTAGTGATCGTCGCCGGGCCGCCGGGTGATGGCCGGAGCCGCGTCCAGACCACGCTCGCGGATGGATGCCTTGATTTCCTCGTACACCGGATTGCGCTTCTTGCGCGGGTCGTGGTCGTAGGGGCGCAATTGGTCGAGCGTCACGACCATGGGCGTGTCGGCGATCGGGTCGCTCAAGGTCGTTGCTGACGGGCCGCTGCGCTCGAACCCGGACGCAAGCAGTTTGCCGGCCATCTGCTGGGAAGTGATCTCAGTCATGGCCGCCCCCCTGCGCTTGGGATCGGGTCTCGCGCTCGGCGCGACGGATCTGCGCACGGGCGTTGAGGGCTGCCCGGTGATCGCTGGCCGTCGAACTGGTGTAGATCGCGGCGCAGCCTGACTTGGTGAACTTGAGGTGACCGCCCGCCGTGCGCTTGACGTGCCAGCCTTCGCCCACGGCGAACTCGATCAGGGCGCGCAGCCGGCTGTGACCTCGGGCCAGTTCATGTGCGTTGGCCATGGGGCCTCCTGGTATCAAGAGGCTGTGGCGGACGGCCGGACACTGCGGCAAATCGATCCTGCCACTGCGGGAGCAATTCGCCGGCAAGATCGCGCATGGTGGCGAGCGCGGCGGGAGCGACTCTGCCCACTGGCTGGCGGTACTCGACCCGATGCACCGGCAGGCCGCGCGTAGCAGCACGCGGATAAGCCTCAATGGCCGGCACGTCGGTAGCCAACACACGGATGTCAGCATGGTCCTGGAACAGATCGCGCAGCGCCTGCTGGATCAGGCGGGCGTTGGCGGACACCGGATGGACGCGGTTGATGAGCAGATGCAGCGGCGGCGGCGCGATGCCCAGCTGCCGGTACGGTGCAATGTCCTCCAGCAACTGCATGGTGCCGCGCCGCAGCTCGCGGGCGGCGAGAATTTCCGGGGTCACGGGTGACAGTGCGAGGTCGGAGGCCAGCACCGCCATCTCCAGCAGCACCGAGCGCGCGCCCTGGGTGTCGATCAGCACCAGGTCGTAGAGGGGATTGAGCGCCGGAAGCAGATGCCGCAGCCGCAAGCGCCCGTCCGGCGCGTGCAGCAGCAAAGTGTTCAGTTCGCCTCGGTGGTCGTTGGAGAGCACCAAGTCCAGGCCCGCGATGATCGTGCGGGACACAAGCTGGTCGAGGTCGCGCTCGTTGAAGGCCAGCAATTCATAGATACCGCCCGGCGCGCGGTGAGCCAGCTCATAGTATGAGGACAAGGTGGGCTGCACATCGAGGTCGAGCAGCAGCACGCGCAGTCCGGCGTCCGCAGCGAGACCGCCGAGGTTCGCAGCGGTGGTAGTCTTGCCGACCCCACCTTTGGTTGAAATGATGGATACGACCTGCATGGCGTTCTCCGTGTCAAGATGAAAAGTCCGCGGGAGAACGGGTCAGGCCCGGTTGTTGACGCGCTCGTCGATCCACTGATCGATTTCGATGGAGTCCCAGCCCACGGCGCGCACGCCCAGACGCAGGGCCTGCGGGAACTGGCGTTTCTTCATCAGGTTGTAGATGTGGGCGCGCTTGAAACCTGATTTCGCTTCGACTTCTTCCAAGCGCAGGATGCGGCGCTCGTTTGGCTGCAGTACAGATGTTTGCGACATGGCAGTCACTCCTGAACGCTCAGCGGCGTTTGTTGGCGTGACCTCTATTCAATAGACACGGCTGCGAAAAGACATTGCAAATGCAATCTCCGCGACTGCACATACAAGCTGGCAAATCTCAGCGGGAGGCGCTACGCAGCCGGCGCCTGGCGGTGGCAAACTTACCGTTCAATGTCCGCTCCGCGATGCCCATGGCGCCGCTGTGATGGGCGACCAGCGCGCTGACCACGGCCTCCTGCGTCTTGAAGCTGGAGTACGGCGTGCCCGATGGCGACTGGCCGAGCATCAGCTCCAACAGGCCGCCAACGATGTTCAGGTAGGTGGCCTCGGCTCGATCACTGATCGGACACTGCGCGCATGCCGGAATCACCGTGGGCTGCTTGAGCAGCGCGTCATGCTTGTCCTGCAACTCGCGAAGCTGACGTTTGGTCTGTTCCAGGACGGATTTCAAAGCCTGGCGTTCGACCAGCATGGCTTGCCCTGTTTCCAGAGAGATGAAGGGATGGGTGATGCGCTCGCTGCGGGAGAAGAGAAAGCCGGGCCGCTGCTCGGGGTAGTGCTGGCGCATCCAGCACTTCAGATCGACATGGCGCACCGTCAGATCAGGCGATTCGATCAACGTGGTGTCGCGCGTCGTGATGCCGTGCTGCCCGAAGGGCAGTTCCCCGTTGAGGATGCCGTCATAGATGCGGTCGGTGTACAGCCGCAGTTCGCCCAAACGTGGGCAGTCCAGCGACTGCGGCAGATTCATCGGCGACGAGACCGAAGCCAGAATCACCTGCTCGTATCGCAGCAGTCCGGCCCAGCGGATGGACGCTTCGAGCGGGCGGTAGAACACCTTTGATGTTGGTGCATCATTTTTGTTCTCGTGCATGCTCCGTCTCCTTCCAGGAGAAGAACTACAGGGCCGACTGCTTTTGCAGCCGTCCCCATGGTCGGCCTGTTGTCCGCGCAAGACGCGAGTGATGACGCCCGCTTTTGATTACTTCTGATCAGTTCGCGCAACGAGTAGGCGTTGTGTGCTCGATGTACAAAAATCCATTGAGCACAAGAAAAGCGAGCGTCCGTCGCGGCTCGACAGTGACGCTTGCGCTATCAGGATCGTGAGAAGTGGCGGTTCACGCAAAACCGTATCGGTATGGTCTGATACGGCAGCGGTTTGAAAAAGCTGCGAGCGGTCGGAATCTATTGATCGGGGCTTGGGATTGGCTGCGGAAATCCGCTGGCGTCATATCCGATCAGGATACTGATATAGCGAGATAGCATCACAGAGAAGTCGCCTATGGTGACTGCCAAGCGCAGATTCGACGCTAAACACTGCCTGCCAATACTTGGAAATCGCGAGTTGGCGGGTGGTCATGCAACGATCGACCTATTGGTTCCCTGCTTGGACCTTGACCGGACGGGCTGCCGTCCGGCCTCAGCTCAACGGGCGACCAGATCTTCGGGCGTATCAACCAACATTGCCGTTTTTACCAGGCGCTCTACAGTCTGCCTGGCCAGCACCGGAGATACTTCCGATTGCTCTGCAAGCTCATCGGTTTCTATGGCATGTGCGGCGACCAGTCGAGCTGCAAGATGCAGGTTGGTCGGATCGACTGCCTCGATGACTGGACACTTGCCCAGGGCATCGTATGGCCGCAGCAGTGCGTGATAGATGTGCCAGGTGTCGATGCCGCGCGGCACCAGCTTCAGGACAGCCTGAATCAGCTTGCGTTTGATGGGGTCGAGTTGCCAGTCCGGGACGCGCTGTCCACGGTGACCCAGATGGATCGACAGGAGATTGCCAGCCTGAATCTCGTAAGTGATCCAGCGGCGGGACTTGCCAACCAGCTTGGCGTAGTCGGCCACCGACAGGTTGTGGGATGCCTCGAACATCTCCAGCAATTGCAAGCGCTCGCGCTGCACCTCTGACAGCGTGGGTCGCGCGTACTCGGGCAGATGCACCGCCGAAAGTCGATAGACGGAAGCTGGAACCGCTGGCGCATCCGGTGCAGGCGCAACGATCAACTGAGGGGCGTTTGGATTCAGGGCGGGCGGCTGCGCTGCCGCCTGTCCGGCAATCGTGGGCAGACCCTGCAGCGTGATGGTCAGGTGCGTGCTGGCAACTTCGAGCTGATTCTGCTCGAACAAGTCCAGGCGGTCGGCCCAGTCTTGCATCATGACGCGGCGCTGCTCGACGTACTCGGCGTGGTTGTAGGTCGCGCTGATCCGATCCGGATCGGCATGCGAGAGTTGGGCGTCTACCCACTTGGGCGGATAGCCCAATTCATTGAGCGCGGTCGATACGGTGGCGCGAACGCCGTGCCCAGTGAGCTGATCTTCATAGCCCATGCGCTTGAGCGCGCCATTGAGCGTGTTCTCGCTGAGAGGTTTTTTCAGGCACCAATCACCGGGGATGAGATAGACCTGCGCTGGCTTCAGATTTCCCAGCAGATGACGAACGACTTCTTGTGCCTGCAACGACAGTGGCACGATGTACGGCGGGATGTCGGCGAAACGCTGGCGCTTCTTCTTGGTGAGCTGCTTGCGTTGCTTGAGCCTGACAACCGGGATGATCCACAGACCGCGCTCCAGATCGAACTGATCGGGCGTGGCGTAGCGCAATTCACCGGTGCGCACGCCCGTGAGCAGCAGCAGACGTAGACCCAGTTGCGTATTCAGGCGGCCGCTGTACTTGCGCAACGTCTGCAGCATGGCCGGCAGTTCGGGCATGCGCAAAAAGGGGTTGTTCTCCACCGGCGGCAGCGGCATCGCCACCACATCCAAATCCTTGGCCGGGTTGTCGCCCATGTTGGGCACCACCACCGAGGCGTAGGTGAATAGCTGGCTGAACCAGGTGCGCAGCTTCTCGGCGACCGACAGCGAGCCACGTTTTTCCACTCTGCCGATGATGTCCAGCAGGTGGGCGCGAGTGACGTCGTAGACGGTCAGGTGGCGCAATACGGGAAACACATCCTTGGCGAAGACGCGCCCGATCTGTTTGGGCGTGCTCTGGCGGCCCTCATTTTCCAGAGAGAGGCTGCGGTGGGCCAGCCATTTGTCGTAGATGGCCTGGAAGGTGTGCTCGCCCGCCAGGACAATCACGTGGCGTTTGCGCTTGCGTTCCGAATGCGGGTTGATGTCCTTGGCCAGCATGGCCCGGGCCTCGTCGCGCAGATGACGGGCATCTTTCAGGGAAAGCGCGGGATAGCCGCCGAAGGACATGCGCTCGCGCTTGCCGCCCCAAGTGAAGCGGAAGTGCCAGGCCTTGAAGCCGGTGGCTGAGATATGGAAGTAGAGACCGTCGAAATCGACAAGCGAATACGCCTTGCCGGTCACCTTGGCCTGTCGAACCTGGAGGTCTGAAAGCATGAGCCCAACTCCTGCGAAACGAGTTGGATGCCATGTTCCCGACGGAACCCCGGCTCCTCCAGCAACAATACGGTTTTGGGAACCTCCGCATTGCCAATGTACCACTCAACGTACCAGTTGGAACCGGCTGTGAGTGGATTTCGCTGGATGTCAGTGGATCGATATTGGGTGAAAATCCTCAATCCTGACAATGACTTACGACGTTCCCTGGCGTTCGGCGGAAGACCCTGGAAAGTCGAAGTGGAGCGGGTAGAGGGAATCGAACCCTCCTCAATAGCTTGGGAAGCTATAGTTTTACCAATAAACTATACCCGCTTCGAAGCACGACTTTTTACCAGAACCCTCCCCGAATGAGAAGCCCAAGGCTGTAAAAAAAGCCTGTCGGCGACCCGTAGCCTGCGGGTATCGAGGGCTACAGGGCGCCGATGCGCTCAGATGGCCAGTGCATGCTGCCCCGTTTCCTGTGAGTAGCGGTGGCGGGATTCGCGCAGAGCCGGCTTGAGGAAACCGAGCATCGCACTGCGGGTATCCTCGCAGGCGGTCTTGTGCTCCATGTCGAGGAAGTGGCCGGCGCCCTGGATCACGCTGAACTGGCTGCGCCCGACATGGCGGCTGAACTGGCGGGCATCCTCGACGGTGGTGTACTCGTCGCGGTCGCCGTTGATGAACAGCACCGGGATGTCGATGTTGCGCGCGGCCTTCAGCGCCCGTTCCAGGTCGTGGTCGAGCACCTGGTTGATGTGGAAGTGCATCTGCGCGTATTCGTGGCTGTCCAGGCTGCTGACGTGGCGGTAGTTGAAGCGCTTGAACAGCGACGGCAGGTACTTGCCGATGGTGTCGTTGACCAGGTTGCCCACCTGGTAGCGGTCGCAGGCGGCCAGGTACTGGCAACCGCGGTCCAGGTAGTCGCGCATCGGTTCGTTGATCACCGGCGAGAACGAACTGACGATGGCCTTCTTCACCAGCCGCGGCTGGTGCGCCAGCGCCAGCAGGGTGCAGGCACCGCCCCAGGAGAACGACAGGACATGGTCGGCACGGAAATGCTCGATCAGTTCGAGCAGGATGTGCGCCTCGGTCTCCTTGGTCAGCAGCCGCTCATGGCGGTTGTGCGGTTTGGACTTGCCGGCATACGGCTGGTCGTACAGCACCACGTTGAACTGCGGGTGCAGGCTGCGCACTGTCTGTGCAAAGGACGCCGTGGTAGCCAACGAGCCATTGATCAGGATGATCGTCTTTTCGGCGCCCTGCGCGCGATGGAACTCCGTGTAAACCCGGTACTGCCCTTGGATATCAAGTACAGCGATTTCTGGCCTCATGTCATCGACTCCTGGCGCAAAAAGGGTATTCGCGTCACCTGGTGGCGTGTGCGATCGGCAGGCGGGCTAGGCGCCGAATCGACCGGACAGGCCATTAGGGTGCACGTGCTTTATGACAGGTAGGCATTCGCCTGGAACGGAAACCGGTGGGCCCTTGTGTCGATCCTTGACGCGTGTAGTCGACGGTATTGTTGTGCGGGCGATTACCGTGCCCCAGGGCATCGAGACCCCGGGTGGCCGGTAAAGGGCGTCTTGGACTGCGGTTGTGACCGTTGAGTCACATGCAGACCGACGAGTTAGCAGTCAAGCAGGGAGGGCGGGATCGCGCAAGTGCCGTTGGAGCAATCTTTCGTGGGAAACCGCCGAATGGTGGATCGGCCGCATACACGCCCTGTAGGAGCGGCCTTGTGCCGCGAAAGGGCTGCGAAGCGGCCCAACGATCTCCGCGTCGAGGTAGAAATTGCCGGGGCCGCTGCGCGGCCCTTTCGCGGCACAAGGCCGCTCCTACAGGGGCATGCAAATCCGCTCAGACCGAGGCGATTTCCTCGGCGGTCAGCGTCCTGAACGCTCCTGGACGCAATATCGGGTCCAGTGTGATCGAACCCATGCTTTCCCGATGCAGCCCCACCACCTTGTTCTGGAAGTGCCCGAACATCCGCTTCACCTGGTGATAACGCCCCTCGACGATGACCAGGCGTGCGCTGCGCGGGCCGAGGATCTCCAGCTGGGCGGGCAGGGTGGTGAGGTCTTCGAAGGCGAAGTAGAACCCTTCGCGGAACCTGTCGACGTAATGTGCACCGATTTCGTCCTCGGTGTGCACCAGGTAGGTCTTGGGCTGCTTGGTCCGTGGCTGGGTCAGGCGCCGCGACCACTGGCCATCGTTGGTCAGGATCATCAGCCCGGTGGTGTTGTAGTCCAGGCGCCCGGCGATGTGCAGGTCATCGCGCAGCTCTGCCGGCAACAGGTCGAGCACGGTACGGTGCTGCGGGTCCTGGGTGGCGCTGACGCAACCGGTGGGCTTGTGCAGCATCAGGTAGCGTGCCGGACGACCGGCCTGGAGCACCTGCTCATCGACCTCGACGCGGCTGAATTCACGCACCTCCAGCAACGGGTCGGCGGTCGGCTGGCCATCCACGCGCACGCGCCGCTGTGCCAGCAGCAGGCGTACTTGCTGGCGGTTGTAGCAGGGCAGGTTGCCGAGGAATCGGTCGAGGCGCATGGGGCGGGTCGCTTGCGGGAAATCGGCGCGCAGTCTAGCGGATCGTGTGCACTGGCGCTGCCTTGAGTTGCCCATCGACCTGCGCGCAGCGCGGGCACAGGCAAGCCTTGTCGCGCAGTTCGGTGGGCAAGGCCTCGATCACTGTTGGGTCGATGGCCACTTCGAAGCACCAGCAGCCTTGCGTGGCGTTGCGCGGGTCGGCCAGGCCGCACCGGTTGAGGGCGCCGCAGGCGGGGCAGTGTCGAGGATCAGGCATGGTCGGTTCCGGGCATTTCGCTGCAGACACGGTTGCGTCCGCCTTGCTTGGCACGATAGAGCGCGTGGTCGGCGCGGGTCAGCAGGCTGTGCAAGCTGTCGTCGCGCTGCAGGGCGGACAGGCCGATGCTCACGGTCAGGCGTATTGGCTGGTCGGCATGGCTGAAGGTCAGTTGCTCGGTGCGCCGGCGGATCTTTTCCGCCACCTCGATGGCCTGGCGACCTTCGGCTTCGCGCAGCAGCACGATGAACTCCTCGCCGCCCCAGCGGCACAGTATATCGGACTGGCGCAGGCTGCCCTGCAGCACATTGGCGAACTGGCGCAGCACTTCGTCGCCGGCCAGGTGGCCGTGGGTGTCGTTGAGGGTCTTGAAGTGGTCGAGGTCGATCAGCAGGGCGACCAGCGGCGCGTTGTCGCGCTGGGCTTCGATAAGGGCCTGGCCGGCCAGCAGGTCGAAGCTGCGGCGATTGGGCAGGCCGGTGAGGCTGTCGAGGGTGGCCAGCGCTTCGGCGTTGTCCTGGTGCCGCTTGACCATGGCATTGAGCAGCGACAGGACCACCAGGGTGATCATGGCGCAGATCGCCAGGTTCAGGTACAGCGACTGGCGGATGCGGTCCAGGGCGCCGGTTTCGCGCTTGTCCACCAACAGGTACCAGTCCAGTTCCGGCAGCAGGCGCACATTGAGGAAGTGACTGTGGCCGTCGTTGTCGGTGTACTCGTGGCTGCCGCTGGCCGGTGTCGGCATGCGTGCCAGCAGGTCCTGCCACTGGCTGCTGTCGGCCAGTTGCTGGCCAGCCCGCAGGCCATGGGGGCCGCCGTCGGAGCCGGTCAGCAGGACCTTGCCCTGGGCATCGGTGAACAGCACCGAGCGCTGGTAGCGCCGTTGGTAGTCGTCGATCAGGCGGACCACCGACTCCACGCTCAAGCCCACGCCGGCGGCGCCGATGAAGCGCTGCTGGTAGTCGAGCACCCGGTGGTTGATGAACACGGTGAGCTTGTCCTGGTTGGCCATGTCCAGGTCGACGTTGATCTCGTAGGGTTTGCTCGACTGGCGCAGGCGATAATACCAGGCGTCGCGCCAGGCGTCGGCCCGCACCTGCTTGAGCACGCCCTTGGCCTGGTAGTAGGTGAGGCTGCGGTCGGAGACGAAGAAGCTGGTGCAGGTGGCCTGGCTGCCCATCACGGCGCCCAGGTAGCGGGTGATGCGCCCGGTGTCCTGCTCGCCGGCCAGCACCCAGTCGCGCAGGAAGGTGTCCTGGGCCATCATCGAGGCGATCAGCACCGGGCGGATCAGGTCCTTCTGGATCTCCGAGTAGACGTTGTCGGAGGTCAGCGGCAGCTCGGTGTTGACGATGCCGTCGCGGATCGCCCCGCGCGAGGCGTAGTAGCCGAGCAGCGAAGTGGCCAGGAAGCCACCGGCCAGCAACAGCAGCAGGGCGAAGATCAGCGAGCGTTGCGAGAACAGGGTGGAAGGCGAGGGCATGATCGTCCCGTGAGGTGTGCCGGTGGCCACATTCTAGAGAGATGACCGAAAAATGACTGCATGTTTTTCGGCGTTACAGGACCTGTTTCAATTTGTTGCGAAAATGGCACTGAACCCGGTTGCCACGGTCTTATCCTGTGTCGACCAACAGCTTGTCGTCGACGCCCGCCAGCGTCGCTGTGCCGGGCATCCCTGCGGTCCAGGAGGCCGCCATGTACCCACGAATCCTGCTCGTCGTCCTGCTCGGACTGCTGACCTCCGCCTGCGCCCCCTATTACGAGAGCGGCGGCTATTACCGCAGCGACTACTACACCAGCGATCGCTACGTTTACCCAGGCTACTACCGCCAGGACCGCTACTACGTGGTGCCGCAGACCCGTTACTACTATCAGCCCGCGCCGCGTTACTACAGGCCGGCGCCGGTGCCGCAATACCGCCCTTATCCGGCGCCCGGCATGCAGCCGCGCTGGCAGGGGAATCCGCGTTACGACTACGGCAACCGCCAGCGCTACGACTACGGGCGGGATCGCGACCGCCACGACTACCGCAATGACGACCGCCGGGGCGATCGCTGGCACTCCAACGGGCAGGGCAACCGTGACCGTCGACCCGATGGGGGCCGGGGTGGCGAGCGGGGCTGGTCGCGGTGACAGGGCACTGACGTCATCCCAGTTCCGCCAACGGATGGCGCCCCTCCCAGGCCTTGCTGAAATGCGCCTCCACCACCGCCGCCGGCACCTGTGCCACATCCGGCCAGTGCCAGCGCGGGGTGTTGTCCTTGTCCAGCAACCTGGCCCGCACCCCTTCACTGAACTCCGGGTGACGGCAGCAGTTCAGGCTCAGGGTGTATTCCATCTGGAACACCTGGGCCAGTGACAGGTGCCGCGCTCGACGGATCTGTTCCCACACCAGGTGCGCCGTCAGCGGGCAGCCCTCGTGCAGACGCTGGCCCGCCGCCGCCAGCAAGGGATCGGTATGGGTGGCCAGGCCGGCCAGGGCCCGCCAGGCCGCCACCGGGTCGGCCACATCGAGCACTTCGTCGATCACGGCGCGGCGTGCCAGCCACTGGCCTTGCGGCAGTTCGGCGCAAGCGCGGTGCTGCTCGGCCTTGAGCAGGCTGTTGAGCTGCAGGGCGGTCTGCTCCTGCCAGTTCAATTGCAGCAGTTCCTCGATCAGCGCCTCCTGCTGATGCTCGCCCAGGAAACGATCGGCCAGGTCCAGGTCCAGCGCGTCGCGGGCGTTGAGCGGGGCCCCGGTCAGCCCCAGGAACAGGCCGAGCTTGCCCGGCAGGCGGGCGAGGAACCAGCTGGCGCCGACATCCGGGTACAGGCCGATGCTGATTTCCGGCATGGCCAGGCGGCTGCTGGGGGTGACGATACGTACCGCGGCGCCCTGCAGCAGGCCCATGCCGCCGCCCAGCACATGGCCATGGCCCCAGCACAACAAGGGTTTGGGGTAGGTGTGCAGGCGATGGTCGAGGCGATATTCGCTGGCGAAGAAGGTAGCGGCCAGCGGCGGTACGCTACCGGGGTGTTCGCGGCAGGCCTCGACCAGGGCGCGGACATCGCCACCGGCACAGAAGGCCTTCGGCCCGTTGCCGCGCAGCAGCACGCAGACGATCCCGGGGTCGCTGGCCCAGGCGCGCAGCCGCTCGTCGAGCACTTCGATCATGGGCAGCGTCAGGGCGTTGAGCGCCTTGGGCGCATCCAGGGTGGCGATGCCGATACGGGCGCCGTCGACGCCGGTCAGTACCTCGCATTGAATGGACATGGACTACCTCGTGCAGGTCATCCCCTCAGTATGGCCTGCCGCGGCGAAGCTGCCGGTCGTCGGTCGGATCGATTGACAAGCCGCCCCGGCTTTCCTAGTGTCGCGGCACTTTGCTTTTGGATGCCCCCATGACCGACGACGATCGCATCAAACTCGAACCCAGCTGGAAGGCCGCGCTGCGCGTCGAGTTCGACCAGCCCTACATGCATCAGCTGCGCGAGTTCCTGCGTACGGAATACGCCGCCGGCAAGGAGATCTACCCGCCCGGGCCGCTGATCTTCAACGCCCTGAATTCCACGCCGCTGGAGCAGGTCAAGGTGGTCATCCTCGGCCAGGACCCGTATCACGGCCCCGGCCAGGCCCATGGCCTGTGTTTCTCGGTGCAGCCGGGCATCCCCACGCCGCCGTCGCTGGTCAATATCTACAAGGAGCTGCAGCGCGATCTGAACCTGCCGATTCCCGCGCATGGCTACCTGCAGAGCTGGGCCGAGCAGGGCGTGCTGCTGCTCAACACCACCATGACCGTGGAGCGCGCCAATGCCGCGTCCCACGCGAAGAAAGGCTGGGAGTTCTTTACCGACCGGATCATCCAGGTGGTCAGCGAGCAGTGCCCGAACGTGGTGTTCCTGCTGTGGGGTGCCCATGCCCAGAGCAAGCAGAAGCTGATCGATGCCAGCAAGCACCTGGTGCTCAAGTCGGTGCATCCATCGCCATTGTCGGCTTACCGTGGGTTCTTTGGCTGCGGGCATTTCAGCCGTACCAACAGCTTCCTGGAACAACGCGGGATGGCGCCGATCGATTGGGCGTTGCCGCCGCTGTGATTGGCTGAGGGCCTCTTCGCGGGTAAACCCGCTCCCACAGAAAATGTGCTGCCTTTCAGGGGCTGCGCAGTACCTGTGGGAGCGGGTTTACCCGCGAAGAAGCCAGCACATCTCTACTGGCTGGCATTCCAGCGCCGGAACAACGGCTCGGCCAGGAACAGCACGAACAACAGCCGCATCACCTGCAGCGCCGTCACCAGCGGCACGGACAGTTGCAGGGTCTCCGCCGTCAGGCTCATCTCGGCGATGCCCCCGGGCATCATCCCCAGCGTCAGCGAGCGCAGGTCCAGGTGCGTCAGCAGGCTCAACGCCCAGGCCGCGCCCGCCGCGATCAGCATGCACAGCGCCGTGGCCAGCAAGGTCCGGCCAAGGAACGACGGCGCCCGGCGGAAGAATGCGCGATTGAAATGACAGGCCAGGCCGCTGCCGATCAGCCACTGGCCGATCTGGCTGGCGCCGTTGGGCAGGCCGATTTGCAGGTTGCCCGCCAGGCTCACGCTGGCTGCCACCAGCAACGGCCCGAACAACCAGGGGTTGGGTTGGCGCAGGCGCTGCCAGAGCAGCGCCACCAGCACCCCCAGCGGCGCGATCAGCGCCAGCCAGCCCCAGCTCACGCTGCCGGCATGGTTCAGCGGCACGCCATCGCCGAGCAAGAACTTGAACAGCGCCGGCACGCACAGCACCACCGCCAGCACCCGCAGGCTCTGCGCCGCGGCCACCTGGCTGAGCACCGCGCCGTTGCGCGCGCCGAGGTTGACCATCTCGCCCGAACCGCCCGGCATGCTGGCGAAGAATGCCGTGGCGCGGTCTTCACCGGTACGCCGCAGCAGCCACACGCTGATCACGCTGGAGAGGGTGGTGAACAACGCGCCGAAGAAGATCAGCGCGAAGTGGCTGGCCACCTGCTCGATCACCGCCGGGGTGAAGTGCAGGCCGATGCCGATGCCGATGATCCATTGCCCGCATTTGCGGCCATTGGGGATTTCGCTGAGCTGCCAGGGGCTCAGGCAGCGCACCAGGATGATCGTCAGCAACGAGCCGACCATCCACGGCAAGGGCCAGCCGACCTTGCTGGCGAGAAATCCGCCGGCAAGACCGACCAGCCCGGTGGCCCAGAACAGTGGCAACGACCGATCAGGCATCGGCCATGGCCCGGCGCTGCAGGGCACGTTTGCGCCAGCTGCGCAGCAGCGGCAGGCTCAGCATGCACACCACCAGCACCCAGACGCCCATGCTGATCGGGCTCGACCAGAGGATGCCCAGTTCACCGTTGGAGATCGACAGCGCACGGCGCAGGTTCTGCTCCATCAGCCCGCCGAGGATGAAGCCCAGCAGGATCGGCGACAGCGGGAAGTCCAGCTTGCGCAGGATGTAGCCCATGATGCCGATGCCGACCATCAGGAACAGGTCGAAGGTGGTGGCATGCACTGCGTACACGCCGATCGCGGTAATGATCGCGATTATCGGCACCAGCGCCCAGTTCGGCACGGCGAGGATGCGGGTGAAGACACGGATCATCGGCACGTTGAGGATGATCAGCATCAGGTTGGCGATGAACAGCGAGGCGATCAGGCCCCAGACGATGTCTGGCTGTTGTTCGAACAGCAGCGGGCCGGGGGTGATGTTGTACAGGGTCAGCGCGCCGATCATCACCGCGGTGGTGCCGGAGCCTGGCACACCTAGGGTCAGCATCGGCACCAGGGCGCCGCAGCAGGAGGCGCCGATGGCGGTTTCCGGCGCGGCCAGGCCACGGGCGTCGCCCTTGCCGAACTTGCCTTTGTCGCCGGCGATGCGTTTTTCGGTCATGTAGGCCACGGCACTGGCCAGGGTCGCGCCGGCACCCGGCAACACGCCCATGAAGAAGCCCAGCAGGCCGCAACGGATGTTGACGAAGAACACCGAGGCCGCTTCCTTGAGGTTGAACAGCATGCGCCCGGTGGCCTTGACCGCCACGTGACCGTGGTGGGTCTTTTCCAGCAGCAGGAGGATTTCGCTGATGGAGAACAGGCCCAGCACCAGCACCACGAACTGGATGCCGTCGGCCAGGTGCACGCTGTCGCCGGTGAAGCGGTACACGCCGCTGTTGGCGTCGATGCCCACCGCCGAGAGGAACAGGCCGATCAGCGCGGCAATGAAGGTCTTCAGTGGCTTGTCGCCGGCCATGCCGCCGAGGGCGACGATGGCGAACACCATCAGCACGAAGTACTCCGCCGGTCCGAAGGCGATCGCCCATTTCGCCAGCAGCGGGGCGAACAGCACCATGCCGCAGGTGGCGATGAAGGCGCCGATGAACGAACTCCAGGCCGACAGCGACAGGGCCACGCCGGCCAGGCCCTGGCGGGCCATGGGGTAACCGTCCAGGGTGGTCATCACGGTGGAGGCCTCCCCGGGGATGTTCAGCAGGATCGAACTGATCCGCCCGCCGTATTCGCAGCCCAGGTACACCGCGGCCAGCAGGATCAGCGCCGACTCCGGCGGCAGGCCGAGGGCGAAGGCGATGGGGATCAGCAGGGCCACGCCGTTGATCGGGCCCAGGCCCGGCAGCAGGCCGACCACGGTGCCGATCAGGGTGCCGGTCAGGGCGGTGACCAGGTTGTACGGGCTCAGGGCGACGCCGAAGCCCTGGCCCAGGTAGCTCAAGGTATCCATGTGTCAGTTCTCCAGTACGTCGAGCAGGCCGAGGGGCAGGGGCACGTCCATCACGCGGTCGAACAGCCAGTAGAGGAACAGGCTCATGCCCACCACCACCAGGGCACTGTGCAGCCAGCGGCCACCGTACAGGCGGGCCATGGGCACGCCGACCAGGATGGCGCTGAGGATGAAGCCCAGGGTTTCGAAGGTGCTGGCGAAGACGAGCAGCAGGCCGACGCAGGCGGCGATCTTGATCAGGGTCTCGCGGTCCAGTTCCGGTTCGTCGTCCTTGCGCACGATGGGTGTGGGGCGGATCGCCAGGTACAGCAGGCCCAGGCCCATCAGGCCGAGCATCAGCAGCGGGTAGGCGCGCGGGCCTACCGGTTCATAGGAGAAGGCGGCCTGGTAGGGCCAGGCCATCACGGCCAGCACGGCGCACAGCGCCAGCAGGGCCAGGGCGAAGAGGCGTTGCAGGATCATGGAGGAATCCTCGGTAATGTTCGACACGGCGCGGCCCTCTGTAGGAGCGGCCTTGTGCCGCGAAAGGGCCGCGAAGCGGCCCCAGGATTTCAGCTTCGCAGCTTGAATTGCCGGGGCTGCTGTCCAGCCCTTTCGCGGCACAAGGCCGCTCCTACAGAGGGAGCTGTGTGAGTGGCTTACTGGATCAGCCCGAACTCACGGGCCAGCGCCTTGTAGTCCGCCACCTGCTTCTTCACATAGCCGTCCAGCTCCTCGCCGGTCATGGCGAACGGGAACAGCTCGCGCTGGTCACGCAGCTTGGCGAAGTCCTCGGAGGCCAGCAGCTTGTCGAACGAAGCCTTCCACCAGGCATAGTCCTCGTCGCTGACCTTCGGCCCCAGGTAGAAGCCGCGCACCACCGGCCAGACGATGTCGTAGCCTTGCTCCTTGGCGGTGGGGATGTCCTTCATTTCCGGCTCGTCCAGGCGCTTGTCGGAGAACACCGCGAGGATGCGCATGTTGCCGCTCTGGATATGCGGCATGGAGTCGGAGATGTCGGTGGAGCCGACCTGGATGTGCCCGCCGAGCAGCGCGGTGGCGATTTCGCCGCCGCCTTCCAGGGCCACGTAGCGCAGGTCGCGCGGGTTGATCCCGGCGGCCTTGGCGATCAGCGCGGTCTGCATCCAGTCCTGGCTGCCGACGGTGCCGCCGGAGCCGATCACCACCTTGCTCGGGTCTTTCTTCAGCGCCGCGACCAGGTCGTCGAGGGTCTTGTAGGGCGAGTCGCTCTTCACCGCGATGGCGCCATAGCTGGTGCCGACGGCCGCCAGCCACTTCACCGCGTTCTCGTCGAAACGGCCGAACTTGCCCTGGGCCAGGTTCAGCAGCGAGCCGCTGGACCAGGCCACCAACGTGCCGGCGTCAGCCGGGCGCTGGGCGACCACGGCGTTGTAGGCCACCGCACCGACACCGCCGGGCATGTAGGTCACGCGCATGGGCTTGCTGAGGATCTTCTCGTTGACCAGGGCGCTCTGCACCAGCTTGCAGGTCAGGTCGAAACCGCCACCGGGCGAGGCCGGGGCGATGCATTCGGGGCGTTTCGGTTCGGCGGCCAGGGCGTTGCCGGCCAGCAGCAGGCAACCAGTGGCCAGGACGAGGCGGCGCAGTGAAAAGGTCATCGTCTATCTCCGTGAACGTTGTTGTTATGGGTTACCACAGAGCCACGCTGTAGCTCACCAGCAGCCGCACTTCGTCCGCGTCGCGGGTGAAGTTGGAGCGGAAGGTGGCGTTGCGCAGGCGCACGGCGACGTTCTTCAACGGGCCGCTTTGTACCACGTACTTCAGTTCGGTGTTGCGTTCCCACTCCTTGCCCTCGCCACCGGCGGCGCGGCTGACGTTGTCGCCACTGATGTAGCGGGTCATGAAGGTCAGACCGGGGATGCCGAGGGCTGCGAAGTTGTAGTCGTAGCGTGCCTGCCAGGAGCGTTCGTCGGCGCCGGCGAAGTCGTTGATCTGGACGAAGTTGACCAGGTACGGGTCGGCGCCATCGACGTAGGGGAAGGCGCTGTCACCGGACAACTGCTGCCAGGCACCGCTGACCTTGTGCCCGCCCAGGGTGTAGCTGAGCATGCCGTTGACGGTGGTGTTGTCGATCTTGCCGGCCTTGGCCGCGCCGGCGTCGTCGCTGATCGCCAGGCGCAGGTCGGCGCCAAAGGTGCCCGGGCCCCAGGGCTGGGTGGCGAGCAGGCCGATGAAGTGCTGGCGGTAGATGTCGTCGAGCTGGGCGAAGTGGTAGCTGCCGGTGATGCGGTCGGTGAACTGGTAGTCCAGGCCGCCCATGTCGAAGTTGTCGGCACTGAAGGTGCCACCGAAGCGGCCATTCTTGTTGTTCAGGGCCAGGTCTTCCCAGTTGCTGTCGTCGCGGTCCTTGGCTTTTTCCAGGCGCCCGCCGGTGAAGGTCAGGCCCTTGATCTCCTTCGAGGTGACCAGGCCGCCTTCGAAGGTCTGCGGCAGGATGCGCCCGTCGTTGGGCTGCAGGGTGGGCAGTTCGGGGATCAGCGTGCCGATCTTCAGCTCGGTCTGCGAGACCTTGACCTTGCCGGTGAGGCCCAGCTTGGAGTACTCGTCGGCCGCCTTGCCGTTGTCGTGGGTGGGCAGCAGGCCGGTGCCCGTGCGGTCCTTGCTGGAGTCGAGCTTGACCCCGACCATGCCCAGCGCGTCCAGGCCGAAGCCCACGGTGCCCTCGGTGTAGCCGGACTCGAAATTGAGCATGAACCCCTGGGCCCATTCGTCGCGTTTGGATTGCTGCGCGCTGGTGCCGTCGCGGAAGTCGCGGTTGAAGTACATGTTGCGGGTTTCGAAGGTGGCCGTGCTGTCTTCGAAGAAGGCGGCCTGGCTGATGGGCGCGACACCGGCAAGGGCGACGGCGCTGGCGAGGGCGGAAGGTCGGGCGGCGAATGAACGGATAGGCGCAAACGCCTGCGGCTGCATGGACAGCATCGTCGGTGACTCCATTTATTGTTCTTATGTGTTGCACCTTGCTGGTGCTTTTTGCGGCGCGCGGGGCGACCGTGGTGCGATGCTAGGCAACCAACCTTTCGCTAACCTTTCAGCGTGAAAGGTTTCCGGCGAGGGCTTCACAGCACCCGCCACGGGGTTACACTCCGCGCAAAAAGCCCAGCCGAACAGGGAGAATCCGATGCGTGTGCTGCTGGTCGAAGACCATCTGCAACTGGCCGAAAGCGTGGCCCAGGCCCTCAAGAGCCAGGGCCTGACCGTGGACGTGCTGCATGACGGCGTGGCCGCCGACCTGGCCTTGGCCAGCGAGGACTACGCCGTGGCAGTGCTGGATGTCGGCCTGCCGCGGCTGGACGGTTTCGAGGTGCTGGCGCGTTTGCGCGGACGCGGCAAGACCTTGCCGGTGCTGATGCTCACCGCCCGCAGCGATGTGAAGGACCGTGTGCACGGCCTGAACCTGGGCGCCGACGACTACCTGGCCAAGCCCTTCGAGCTGACCGAGCTGGAAGCGCGGGTCAAGGCCCTGCTGCGCCGCAGCGTGCTTGGTGGCGAGCGCCAGCAGCGCTGCGGCCCGCTGGTCTACGACCTGGATACCCGGCGCTTCAGCCTGGGCAGCGAGCCGCTGACCCTGACCCAGCGCGAGCAGAGCGTGCTCGAGGCGCTGATCGCCCGCCCTGGCCGGGTGATGAGCAAGGAACAGCTGGCGGCCCAGGTGTTCGGCCTCGACGAGGAGGCCAGCCCCGACGCCATCGAGATCTACATCCACCGCCTGCGCAAGAAGCTCGACGGCCACCCGGTGGCCATCGTCACCTTCCGTGGCCTGGGCTATCTGCTCGAGCACCGCGATGCGTGACAACGGCAGCCTGCGCGGGCGTTTGCTGGGCAACCTGGCGCTGCTGCTGGTGGTGCTGATGCTGGCCAGCGGCCTGAGCGCCTACTGGAACGGTCGCGAGGCCGCCGACACCGCCTATGACCGGACCCTGCTGGCGTCGGCACGGACCATCGCCGCCGGCCTGTCGCAGCGCGACGGCACCCTCAGCGCCGATGTGCCCTACGTGGCCCTGGACACCTTTGCCTACGACAGTGCCGGGCGTATCTACTACCAGGTGCTGGACATCCACCAGAAGCTGATTTCCGGCTACGAGAACCTGCCGCCTCCGCCGCCGGGCACGCCGCGCACCGACGACTATCCGGCGCTGGCGCGCTTCTACAACGCCACCTACCTGGGCCAGGACGTGCGCGTGGTCAGCCTGCTCAAGGCGGTGAGCGAACCGAACATGAACGGCATGGCCGAGATCCGCGTGGCCGAGACCGAGGAGGCACGGGTGCGCATGGCTCGCGGGCTGATGGCCGACACCCTGCTGCGCCTGGGCATGCTGGCCTTCGGCGCGCTGGTGATGGTGTGGTTCGCGGTGAGTGCCGCGCTGCGCCCGCTGGAGCGCTTGCGCACGGCGGTGGAGGAGCGCCAGCCGGACGACCTGCGTGCTCTGCCGGTGGTCCAGGTGCAGCGCGAGCTGGGGCCGCTGGTGCGCGGGCTGAATCACTTCACCGAGCGCTTGCGGGGGCAGTTCGAGCGCCAGGCGCAGTTCATCGCCGACGCCGCCCACGAGCTGCGCACGCCGCTGGCGGCGCTCAAGGCGCGGGTCGAACTGGGTTTGCGCTCACAGCAGCCCGATGAATGGCGCAAGACCCTGGAGGCAGCGGCCCAGGGCACCGACCGACTCACCCACCTGGCCAACCAGCTGCTGTCGTTGGCACGGGTGGAGAACGGCGCCCGGGCCATCGCCGAGGGCGGCGCCCAGCGCCTGGACCTGAGCCAGTTGGCCCGCGAACTGGGCATGGCCATGGCGCCCCTGGCCCATGCCCGCGGCGTCGCCCTGGCGCTGGAGGCCGAGGCGCCGGTGTGGCTCAAGGGCGAGCCGACCTTGCTCAACGAACTGCTCAGCAACCTGGTGGACAATGCCCTGGCCCACACCCCGCCCGGTGGCGACGTAGTCCTGCGGGTACTGGCGCCGGCCGTGCTCGAAGTCGAGGACGACGGGCCGGGGATTCCCGAGGACGAGCGTGAGCGGGTGTTCGAGCGCTTCTACCGACGCAGCGCGCAGGGTAGCGGGCTGGGGTTGGCCATCGTCGGCGAGATCTGCCGGGCGCACCTGGCGCAGATCAGCCTGCACGACGGCGAGCGGGGCGGGCTGAAGGTGCGGGTGAGTTTTATCGCGGATTGATGTGTTGTCCCTACAGCCCTATTCGCGGGTAAACCCGCTCCCACAGGGAGGCTGGTGACTGTGGGAGCGGGTTTACCCGCGAAGGGGGCGGCGCATACGGGGCTCGATCAGCGCAGCATGCTGCGCGCATCCAGCAGCTCGGCGATATCCAGCTCGGTGCCATAGGGCAGCCCCAGGTGGCGGTAGGCGGGCAGGGCGGCCAGGGGCCGGCTGCGTTCGCGCTGGCTGATGCAGCGGGCGATCTGCACGATGTCGATGTAGTCGATCTGGTCGGTGCGCCGGTCCAGGTCCTGCACCTGACTGGGCACATTGACCAACTGCTCGGGGAATTCCCAGGCGCTGAGAATCTTGTCGCCCAGCACCGGTTGGATCTGCTCGATCACGAAATGCAGGCAGATCGGGTCGGACAGCAGCTCGTTGTGCTCCTCGGCATAGATCAGCACCGGCAGGGCGCCGATCTGGTGCACCAGGCCGCCGAGGGTGGCCTGGTCGGGCTTGAGCTGGGTGTAGCGTCGGCACAGTTCATAGCTGATGCCTGCGACTTCCAGGCTGTTGGCCCAGATATCCCGCAGCTTGTGTTCCACCGCCGGGGCGCGGGCATGGAAGATCTGCTCGATCACCAGGCCGATGGCCAGGTTGCAGCTGTAGTTGATGCCCAGGCGGGTGATGGCGGTGTGCAGGTCGGTGACTTCGACGGCGGCGCGCATCAGCGGGCTGTTGACCACCTTGATCAGGCGGGCCGACAGCGCGGCGTCGCGGCCGATCACCTTGCTCAGGGCGGAAACGCTGATCTCGCTGTCTTCGGCGGCTTCGCGGATGCTCAGGGCGACTTCCGGCAGCGTCGGCAGGACCAGGTCGTCCCGGTCGATGGCGGCGAGCAGTTGCGCTTGGACCTTCTCGGCCAGCTTGTTCATGGACTTCTCTACGGCAAAGGTGGTGCTGCCCCGGCATAAAGCCGGGGCGGGCTGGTCAGCGCTGGATTTCCCGGTCGCGGTCCAGTTCGTAAGGCAGGTCGAGCAGCGTCAGGCGCGGGCCTTCCAGGCTGCCCAGGTGCAGGTTGTCGTCCGCCACCGCCTCGGCGCTGAGCACGGCCAGCAGTTCGACGGCGCTGCCGGTGCTGGCCCCGATCACCACTTCGCCGACCGACGAGCCGTGGGTCGGCGAGAAGATCTCGGCGCCCGGCTGGGGTACCGCTGTCTCGGCCAGCGCCAGGCGATATTGGCGGCGCTTGAGCTTGCCCAGGTATTGCATGCGGGCGACGATTTCCTGGCCGGTGTAGCAGCCTTTCTTGAAGCTCACGCCATCGACGGCCTGCAGGTTGATCATCTGCGGGATGAACAGCTCGCGGGTCGGGCCCATGACCTGGCCGATGCCGGCGCGGACCTGGCCCAGCAGCCAGTCGTTGAGCGTGCCCTCAGGCAGCAAGGCTGCGAGTTTTTCACCAACGGCGGCAGCCTGGTCGGCAGGCGCCCACAGTTCGACCCGGCCGGCCGAGGCGCGGACGGCGATCAGCCCATCATGTCGGGCGGTCGCGCCGGCCTCGTCCGCCACGGACAGGCCCAGCGCCTGCAGGGCGGCGTCGCCCTGCTGCAGGCCGAAGCGCGTCCAGGCGGCGCTGTCGTCGACCAGCGTGGCCTTGGAGAACACCGCGTACTTCTTCAGGTCGGCAAGCTGCGCCGCGAGCAGTTCGCTGGCCATGGCCAGCAGGTAGCCATTGCCCTCGGGCAGGATACGGAAGCTCGACTGCATGCGCCCCTTGACCATGCAACGGGCGCCAAGGCTCGCGTGCTCGTCGCTGAGGTAACTGATGTTGCAGGTCAGCTGACCTTGCAGGAACTTGCCGGCGTCGGAGCCGCGGACGGCGAGGATGCCCTCATGGGAGAGGGTACAGAAGAAAGCGGAATCGGCCATGGGTCATCGCGGTAGCTAAAGACTGGCGGCCATCATAGAACGCCGGTAACAAAATAGGTAGGTGACTAGACCAACGCCTTGTGCCGCTTTGTCCGCTGCACGGTATACTGCGCGACCACTCGAGGAGGGCCCCATGGTCGAACAAACTGAACTCAACCGGCTTTTCTGGCACAGCCGCCGCGGCATGCTGGAACTGGACGTGCTGCTGGTACCTTTCACCCAGGAGGTCTACCCGAGCCTGAGCGAAGCCGACCGCGAGCTGTATCGTCGCCTGCTGACCTGCGAGGATCAGGACATGTTCGGCTGGTTCATGGAACGCAGCGAGTCCGAAGACCCGGAGCTGCAGCGCATGGTTCGCATCATCCTGGACCGTGTCCAGCCCAAGTGAATGCTTCGAGTGCCGTTGGCAAGGCTCGCGCCTGCTGCTGACGGCCTACCTCGCCAGCCTGGCGCTGGCACTGCTTACCCTCGCGCTGATGGCGCTGCCCGGTTGGCTGCGCGGCCTGCTGGTCATCGCCTGTCTTGCCCACGCCTGCTGGGCCATTCCCCGGCGAATCCTGCTGATACACCCCGAGGCCATCACCGGCCTGCGCCGTGACCCACGTGGTTGGCTTCTATATAGCCGCGCGCGGGGCTGGCAGTTGGCGCGCCTGTGCAGGGACAGCGTCGCACTGCCCAACCTGGTGGTACTGCGGTTCGTGCCCAAGGGGCACAGGTTCAGCCAGAGCCAGTGCATCCCCAGGGACGCACTGGATCGTGAGGCGCACCGGCGATTGCGGGTGCGCCTGAAGTTCAGCCGGCGCCGCTGGGCCGCGCCGGCCTGACCCTCAGACCCCCTGCGGGATCTCTTCGCCGCCCAGGGCTTCGAACAGCACTGGCAGGAACTCGGTGAAGGTCATCATCATCAGCTGGAAGCTGGCGTCGAACTGTTGCTGGGCCTCGTCGCCGCCATCCTGCTCGGCCTGCTCCTGCAGCAGTTCCTCGAACTTCAGGCGCTTGATCACCATCTTGTCGTCGAGCACGAACGACAGCTTGTCCTGCCAGGCCAGGGCCAGCTGGGTGACCAGCTTGCCAGTGCTCAGGTGCAGCTGGATTTCCTCGCTGGTCAGGTCCTGGCGCTTGCAGCGCACGATGCCGCCGTCCTCGGCGGTGTCGCGCAGTTCGCACTCGTCGAGGACAAAGAAGCCCTCGGCGGCCTTTTGCGACTTGACCCAGTCGGTCATGGTCGCGCTCGGCGCGATCTTCACGGTGGCCGGGCGCACCGGCAGCGAGCCGATCACTTCACGCAGGGTCGACAGCAGGTCTTCAGCGCGCTTGGCGCTGGCCGAGTTGACCAGGATCATGCCCAGGCGCGGGGCGATGGCGGCGAAGATCATCGAGCGGCGGATGAAGGCACGCGGCAGGAAGGCCTGGATGATCTCGTCCTTGATCTGGTCGCGTTCCTTTTTATAGACCTTGCGCATCTGCTCGGTCTCGATCTCCTCGACCTTCTCCTTGACCGCGTCGTTGACCACGCTGCTGGGCAGGATGCGTTCTTCCTTACGGGCGGCGATCAGCATGAACTCGCCACTGACGTGGACCAGGGGGGCGTCCTCGCCCTTGCCGAACGGCGCGACGAAACCGTAGGTGGTCAGTTCCTGGCTGGCGCAGGGGCGGGCCGGCTTGCTGGCCAGGGCGGCCTCCAGGGCCTCGGCCTCGAACGGTACTTCCTGGGTCAGGCGATAGGACAGCAGGTTCTTGAACCACATGAGGGGGAATCTCTCCTTAATACATAAGGCGGGCATTATTCTCCGAGGGGCGGTTCCAGGCCAACCCTGTCATAGGGCCAGCAGTCATATAGAGAGGAAGAAAATCGCGGCGCGGCTAGGTCTTTGAAAGGCCTGGAAATTTTTTTCAGAAATTTTGAAAAAAGTGCTTGCCAGGGTAGGAGGTCCTCCGTAGAATGCGCGCCACACCGAGACGAAGGGTGATTAGCTCAGCCGGGAGAGCATCTGCCTTACAAGCAGAGGGTCGGCGGTTCGATCCCGTCATCACCCACCACTCGATGTATAGCGCGGCGGTAGTTCAGTCGGTTAGAATACCGGCCTGTCACGCCGGGGGTCGCGGGTTCGAGTCCCGTCCGCCGCGCCATATTTAGCTTCCAGGGCCCACTGAACACCCGGAAGCAACAGAGAAAGCGACCTTAGGGTCGCTTTTTTTGTTTCTGGCATTGCGCCAGAATGCCCCTGTCCGCCGCATGTGGCCAGCAGGCCCCGCGTCGGTTCCTATCGCAAGCCAGAGACCGATCATGCAGGATGCCAGCCTCTCCAACGCCCCCACCCATTCCACGCCACTGCTCGGTATCGACCTCGGCACCACCAACAGCCTGATTGCCGTCTGGCAGGGCGGTGAAGCCCGGCTGATCCCTAATGCCGTGGGTGAAGTGCTCACCCCTTCGGTGGTCAGTGTCGATGACGACGGCTCGATCCTGGTCGGCCAGGCCGCCCGGGCGCGATTGACCACGCACCCCGAGCGCTCCGCGGCGGCGTTCAAGCGCTTCATGGGTAGCGACAAGCGCTACACGCTGGGGGAGCATCGATTCACGCCTGAAGAATTGTCTGCACTGGTGCTGGGTGCGTTGAAACAGGATGCCGAGGCGTACCTGGGCTGCGCGGTCAACGAGGCGGTGATTTCGGTACCGGCGTATTTCAGCGACGAGCAGCGCAAGCGCACGGTGTTCGCGGCTGAATTGGCCGGGCTGAAGGTCCAGCGGCTGATCAACGAGCCGACCGCCGCGGCCATGGCCTATGGCCTGCACGAGCAGAAGTTCGAGCGCACCCTGGTGTTCGACCTGGGCGGCGGCACCTTCGATGTCACCGTGCTGGAGTACGCCTTGCCGCTGATCGAGGTGCATGCCTCCACCGGTGACAATTACCTGGGCGGCGAGGATTTCACCGAAGCGTTGTTGCAGGCCTGCCTGCGCGACTGGAACCTCAAGGTCGAGGAGCTGGCCCCCCAGGCCCTGGCCAGCCTGCATGACGCCATCGAACAGCTCAAGCGCGAGGCGGGCGAGGGCAGCCGCGTGCTGGACTGGCACGATGGCGTGCAGCCCCGCGAGTGGCGGTTGGACGACCTCAAGCTGCAGGCGATCTGGGCGCCTTTGCTGACCCGGGTGCGTGCGCCCATCGAGCAGGCCCTGCGCGATGCCCGGCTGAGCCCACGCGAGCTGGACAGCCTGGTGCTGGTAGGCGGCGCCACGCGCATGCCGCAGGTGCAGCAACTGGTGGCCAAGCTGTTCGGCCGCCTGCCGTACCGGCACCTTGACCCGGACACCATTGTCGCCCTCGGCGCGGCTAGCCAGGCCGCCTGCAAGGCCCGCGACGCGGCCATCGACGAATTGATCCTGACCGATGTCTGCCCCTACACCCTCGGTGTGGCCTCGTCCCGGGGCGAGGACGTCACCGGCGCGTTCTCGCCGATCATCGAGCGCAACACGGTGATCCCCACCTCGAAGGTGCAGCGCTTCTACAGCAGCCACCCGGAGCAGAAGTTCGTGCGCATCGCCGTGTACCAGGGCGAGCGGCCGTGGGTGCGCGACAACATCCTGGTGGACAGTTTCGAGATCCCCTTGCAGTCGACCGGCGAGATCCAGTCGCTGGACGTGCGTTTCAGCTACGACATCAACGGTCTGCTGGAAGTGGATGTGACCTTCCTCGAAAGCGGCCAGAAGCACAGCCACAGCATCGACCGCAGCCCCACCGGGCTGGATGCCGAGACGCGCCTGGCCAGTGAAGAGCGCCTGGCGCGGCTGAAGATCCACCCGCGCGACACGCTGCCCAACCGTACCCTGCTGGCCCGCCTGGAGCGGGCCTGGATGCAGAGCCTGGGCGACGAGCGCGAGCTGATCGGCAACTGGCTGGACGCCTTCAACGCCGTGCTCGCCGGGCAGCAGGCCGGTGAGATCAGCCGTGAGCGCCAGGCGTTGAGCCAGGCGCTCGACGAGCTGCGCTACTGACCGTTCAGGCGCCGCAGGGTAGCCTGCAGGCTGTCATCGAGCAGCGCCTGCTGGCCCGGTTGCGAGCCGTAGCGGTTCGGCAGCCGGTCACCGGGCAGCCCCAGCAGCAACAGCGGCAGTACCGGAAGCACCCTGCTCAGCACGAGCAGCAGGATCAGCGCCGGGATACCCTGGCCAAGGTCGCGCAGGCGCCTGAGGAAGGCGCTGATCAACAACAGCACCGTGACCAGCATCAACACCGGCAGCGTGAGCATCATGCTGGCGCAGAGGGCGGCGGCGGCCAGGTTCAAGGCGAATCCTGAGCGGTTCAGGCGGCTATTGAGCTTCCATACGGCCCAGAATTTCGCCGGAGGGTGCTGCAGGGCATTGCGCAGCATGCGCTCGCTCCACGACAGCACGGCCATGATTGCACAGCGCAGGCCCGGGTCCTGCTGCGGGTCGTCCTTGATCTTCTGCAAGGCGCGCAGGGCGCGCAGCTTCGGCGGCGCGCAATCGTTGTACAGGCTGTCCAGGGCGTCGAGCACGTCATTGAGCGCACGGCTGTCGACGCCGTGGGCATGGGCGAGTTCGGCCGGTGGATGCTTGGTCTTGCCTTGCAGCAAGCCGTTGCGCAGCGCCTCGAACCATTCGTCCTGCGGGGCCAGCGCTTCCAGGCGCTGGCGCAGACGTTCACGCTGCTCGGTGTCCAGGGAGCGGTCATGGTGCAGCACGGCGCAAAACAGCAGGTAACCCAGAGGATGGTCGTTGCCCAGGCTGCCATCGTCATGCTCCAGGCAGGCCAGCAATTGCGCTGCATCCGGTAGACGTGTGCTGTTCAGGGCTTGATGCAGGGTCAGCAACCGCGCTGAAACCACCGCCTGTACAGGGTCGCGGGTGTCCAGGCTGCCGAGCAGGCCACTGCTGCCGTCGGGGCTGGGCAGCAACTGGCAGAGCAGGGCGTGCAGCGGGGCGAACGGATGCCCGGCCGGGTAGTGCAGCTGGCTCGGCAGGGCCGGGTCGATCAGGGTCAGCCAGCGTGACGGCTGCTCCAGCAGGGCGAGCATGAACAATTGCTGGCGATGCCAGTTCCACAGCGACTCACCTTCAGGCATCGCCGGCAGCAGCACACCGGTCTCGGCGAGGTTGCCCTGCAGTTGCAAGGCGAACGGCGTGGTGAACAGGCGGCGCATGTCGAAGCGCACATTCAGGGCATGCAGGGCGTGGGCCGGGTAGACCCGCATGCGCCGCAGCCATTCGCGACAGACCGGGCGGATGGCGTCCTCGGTCAAGGCCTCGGGCAGGGCCGCCACCGGGTCGTCGCTGGCGCAGAAATCCACCAGCGCCTTGACCACCGGGGCCTGTTCAAGCCAGTGCAGTTGCTGGCGGGCCTGGCGCTGGAAGCCTTCGAGGATCAGCGCGTCGAGGGCATCTTCGGCGAGGGGCTGGGCGAGAACCTGGCGCAGCAGGCCGGCTTCCCCGCGTTGTAGCGCCCAGGCCTGCCAGTACAGGCGGTGCAGGTCGTGGTCCTGCGGGTCCTGCAACAGCCAGGCGAGCAGCGGCAGTTCGTCGTCGCCGTCCAGCCGCCAGTCGACAAAGGTCGCGGCGATGCCTTGCAGCTCCAGGCGCGAGGCTTCGGACCAGCGCGCCAGGGTCTGCGGGGATTGCCCGGGGCTGCCCCAGTTCTGCGCGGGGTCGTCCAGCTCGGCGGGCCAGCCGGCCGGGGTGTGCAGGCGGTCGAAGGCCTGGATCAGCAACGGCAGGCGCTGGGGCTGGTGACGGGCGCAGAGGTCGATCAGCCAGCGTTCGGCCTGGGGGTGCTGGTGTTCGCGGTACAGCCGCAGCCAGCAGTCCAGGGCCTGTTGCTCGGCGCCCAGGGCATCGGCCTGGCGGGCCAGCAGGTAGAGCAGGTCGGCATCGTCCGGGGCCTGTTGCTGGCGCGCCTGGAGCAGGTCGTGGAAGGTCCTGCTGGCGATGCCGGCCTGGCAGAATTGCACCAGCAGGCGTTGCACCAGGGCCGGGTCATCCGGCATGGCCAGGCAGGTATGCACGCCGGCGAACTGCTCGTATTCGAACAGTGGGCGCTGCTGGTAGCAGTATTCAAGGCTGCGGAAATACCACAGGCTTTCCATCTGTGCGCTGGCCGGCCAGTCGCGCATGCAGGCGGTGTCGAAGGGGTCGGGCTCTTCCAGGCGGTCGAGGAAAGCTTCCACTTCGTGGCGGTCGTCCAGGCGCAGCAGCTGTTCGGCCCAGCCCAGGCGCCGGGCCAGCAGGCCCGCGCAGTGGTGGGACAGCGGTCCGCAGTCGCGCAGGGTGTGCAGCAGTTGCCAGCCGAGGTCGTCCAGTTCGTCCAGCGGCAACTCGTCCAGTTCGGCGATAAAGCGCTGCCAGGCTTGTGGGTCGAAGCGCAGGGACGGCTCCTCAAGCAGGGTGTGGAACTGCTTGAGTGCTGGATGAGGGGCATTCTCTTCGAGTGTTGGCTCAGCCTCGCTGGGCGCCTGCTCGCGGGCCAGGCGCAGGGCTTCCTCGTAGGCTGCCCGCAGCGCCTGGAAACCTTCGGGGTCGGTTTCCGGGTGGTGCGAGGGCAGGCGGCCGCGATAGGCCAGGCGGATGGTGTCCAGGTCCTGGGTCGGTTCGATCCCCAGGCGAATCCAGCAACTCATGACCAGCAGTCCTCTTCCAGCGTGGTGGGCCGTGCGGGCTCGGGCAGGGGCATGTCCCAGGGCAGCCCGGCCAGCAGGTCATGGGCGCCGAGGCGCAGGTTGAGCACGATGCAGCGATTCCAGTGCTCGCAGCCCTGGCGCTCGAGGTTGGCGGCCAGGGTCTCGTCGCTGCTGTCGCTGGCATTCCACAGCGCCTTGCCGAACAGGTAGCCGGCCAGGTAGCCGTCCCAGCGGTTGTAGTAATGGCGGGCGCGCAGGGCCAGGCGATAGTGCAGGTAGAGGCTCTCGTCGCGATCGATCAGGCCTTTCTTGACGCCGGCACGCAACAGGAAACCCATGCGCCCCAGGTCCCAGGCCCGGGTGCCGCCCGGGCCACAGTCGGGGAAGGTGCGGGCGGCGTATTCGTGGCGGATGCGCTCGCGTGGAGACAGGGTGTCGAGCAGGGCTTGCCACTGGCTGGGCAGGCAGCGCTGGTATTGCCAGTAGGCCTCGCTCATCTCGGTGGCGTGGCCGTTGTCGGCCATGCTGAGCATGTCCAGCAACTGGGCGCGGTTGCTGATGCCCCACCAGCGCTCGAGGTCGGTCTGGTCTTCGCCCTCGAAATAGTCGGGGGCGGTGTAGCTGGCGCCGTTGAGGGCGGCCATGGGGGCGGAGAGGGCATGCAGCCAGTGCTGCGCGGTTTCGTCCATGAAAGGGGTCCTGGAGGCGCGGGGAACTGGCGGGGATTGTATAGGAAGATGCCTGCCGGGTTGTCAGGGATAGGTCCCGAGTCGATAGGCCTCGGCCACCTCGCGGAGCACCTCGCACACCCATTGCGCCGGCAGGCTCTGGGGCAGGGCCGCATTGCGGCAGATGCCCACCGACCCGCCCGGTTCGCGCACACCGAGGTCGAGTTCGGCCAACTCACCACGCCCGAAGTCGATCAGCACGGCGTCCCGTGGCGCCACCCAGACCGCCTCGCTGCCCAGCACATAGCGCCTGCTCAGGGCCAGCGACAAGGTTTCCAGGCGCTGTGCCGGCAGCGGGATCGCGCATTGCACGAACAGGCTGTCGGCATGCTGGCGAATGGTCGTCCCCGGTGGCGGCAGCACCAGCGGATAATCACCGACCTGCCTGCGCTCGACGGGCTGCTGCGCCAGCAGTGGATGCCCGGGCCGCACCACCAGGGTCATCGACTCGCTGTACAGGTGCTCGAACGACAGCCCCTGGATCTGCGGGCTGTCGGTCATCCGCCCGACCACCAGTTCCAGCTCCCCCAGGTGCAACTGGCCGAGCAACTGGGCGCTGGCCCCGGTCACCACGCTGATCAGCAACGCCTCGTGACGTTGGTGCAGGCGGCACAGCACCTCGGGCATCAGCAGCCCTTCGACCGTCGACAGCACGCCGATGCGCACCTGCGACGGCGCTCGCGCCTCGCCGCGGACACTGCCGACCCCGTCGCGCAACGCCTGCACGCTGGGGCCGGCGTAGCGCATGAAGCGCGTGCCGGCCGGGGTCAGGGTCACGCCGTTGTGGCCGCGCTCGAACAGGCGTGCCTCGAGCAGCTCCTCCAGTTCCTTGAGGGTCTTGGAGATCGCCGGCTGGCTGATCGCAAGCACGTCGGCGGCTCTGGCCAGGCTGCCCTGCCGGGCAATCTCCAGGAAGCACAGCAGGTGCCGGAACTTGATGCGGGTATCGAGGTTCATGCCCGGCAGTGTATCCGTGCGGGCCAGACCTGCAACGTCTGGGTGATCTTCGTCACTGGGCGGCGGTTCCTCCCTTGCAGGCGAAGCCCCGAACCTTTAGCGTGTGCCGCTTCGATGCATGGAGCAGCGCTATGGCCGCCTACCTGACCCAGGACCTGGTCCTTGAACTGGGCGATGAAACGCCCGAAGACACCACCATGAACATGCTGACCTTCCGTCAGCGTGGCACCACCCTGGTGATCGCCCGCAGTCCGCTGGCGGCCGGGCAGACGCTGGAGGCGCTTTACCAGCAGCAACTGGCGCAGTTGCGTGAGCGCCTGGGGGCGGTCATCAGCGAACCACAGCCGGTCAGCGCAGGCGTCGATCGCGGCATCCACGGCCTGGAAGTCAGCCTGCAATTCAAGCGCGGCGAAGTGGTCTCGTACCAGCGTCAGTTGGCCTACGCGCCAAGCGGGCAGGCCCGTTTCGTGGCAGTCAGCTATAGCAAGGAAACACCACTGGAGGCGGTTGATCTGGCCCATTGGGAAGCCATCAAGGCAGGTTTGCGGCTGAACTGATTACCCGCGGCAAGAGCCGGGCACTGGCCGGGGGCATGCCCCGGCAGGCTGATCGTTATCTGAATCTCTGTCCCAGTTCGACCGTCATCCCACGGATACGCACCGGCCACACCGGCAAGCGCTGTGTCGGATCTTCCAGGCAGTTACCGTTTTGCAGGCAGAAATGTTGCTTGTACAGCGGTGCCGCTACCACCACGGTTGCTCCCAGGCTGCCCACCAGCCCACGCCCGATGATGTTCGCGCCCGAGCGTGGGTCACGGTTGCCGACGGCGTACAGCTCCCGCCCGTGTCCAGGCAGGTAGAACAACGCCACCTGCTTGCCCTCGTGCCACACCACCACCCCGGAGTCGGCGACCAGGTCGCTGGCCTGGCACACCGCCTGCCAGCGGATTTCACTTGCTAAAGCCGTGTTGGACAGGTTCATCACATTGCTTCCTCGTGGGTGGGAATCAGCTGAAGCGGCGCGGCCGGTCGGCGTTGGCCACGCTCGCGCACGAAGTGCACATCCGGATCGGCGCGTTGGTCGTTGACAAAGGTGCGGAAGCGCTTGAGCTTTTCCGGATCGCCCAGGGCGTTGGCCCATTCGCATTCGTAGCGGTCGACCACCAGTTGCATCTGTGCCTCGAGCTCGGCGCCCAGGCCCAGGCTGTCGTCGATCACCACCTGCTTGAGGTAGTCGAGCCCGCCTTCGAGGCCCTCGCGCCATACCGAGGTGCGCTGCAGCTTGTCGGCGGTGCGGATGTAGAACATCAGCACGCGGTCGATCAGCCGTACCAGGGTCTCGTCGTCGAGGTCGGTGGCGAACAGTTCGGCGTGGCGCGGGCGCATGCCGCCGTTGCCGCACACGTACAGGTTCCAGCCCTTGTCGGTGGCGATCACGCCGATGTCCTTGCTTTGCGCCTCGGCGCATTCGCGGGTGCAGCCGGACACCGCGAACTTGAGCTTGTGCGGTGAGCGCAGGCCCTTGTAGCGATCCTCCAGGCGCAGCGCCATGGCCACGCTGTCCTGCACGCCATAGCGGCACCAGGTGCTGCCGACACAGGATTTCACCGTGCGCGTCGACTTGCCGTAGGCGTGCCCGGTCTCGAAACCGGCGGCGATCAGCTCGCCCCAGATCAGCGGCAGTTCATGCAGCTGGGCGCCGAACAGGTCGATGCGCTGGCCGCCGGTGATCTTGGTGTAGAGGTCGTATTTCTGCGCCACCTGGCCGATCACGATCAGCTTTTGCGGGGTGATTTCGCCGCCGGGAATGCGCGGCACCACCGAGTAGGTGCCGTTTTTCTGCATGTTGGCCATGAAGGTGTCGTTGGTGTCCTGCAGCGGCACCAGCGCCGGGTCCATGATCGGCTGGTTCCAGCACGAGGCGAGGATGTTGCCTACCGCCGGCTTGCAGATGTCGCAACCCACGTGGCCCTTGCCATGGCGTTCGAGCAGCTCGCTGAAGGTGCGGATGCCCTCCACCCGCACCAATGCGTAGAGTTCCTGGCGGGTGTAGGCGAAGTGCTCGCACAGGCTCTTGTCTACCGTCACGCCACGGGCGGTCAGTTCGTGTTCGAACACCTGCTTGAGCAGGGCTGCGCAGCCACCACAGCCGCTGGCGGCCTTGGTACAGCCCTTGACGGCGGCAAGGTCGGCGCAACCACTGTCGATGGCGGCGCACACCGCGCCCTTGCTGACGTTGTGGCAGGAGCAGATGGTCGCGCTGTCGGGCAGCGCATCGGCGCCCAGGGCCGGCGCGCCACCGCCTTGCGGCAGGATCAGCGCGGCCGGGTCGGCCGGCAGGGCGATGCCATTCTGGGCATACTGCAGCAAGGTGTCGTAGTAGCTGTTGTCGCCCACCAGCACCGCGCCGAGCACCTGCTTGCCGCTGGCATCCACCACCAGCCGGCGGTAGGCGCTGTTGGCCTCGTCGATGAAGCGGTAGCTGCGTGCGCCGGGCGTGGCGCCGTGGGCATCGCCGATCGAGCCGACATCCACGCCCAGCAGCTTGAGCTTGGTCGACATGTCGGCGCCGGTGAAGTCGTCTGCCGCCTCGCCCAGCAGCCGCGCGGCCAGGTTGCGCGCCATGGCGTAGCCGGGGGCGACCAGGCCGAACACGCTGCCATTCCACGACGCGCACTCGCCGATGGCGAAGATCCGCGGATCACTGGTCTTGCACTGGTTGTCGATCACAACACCTCCGCGCGCGGCGATCTCCAGGCCACAGGCCCGGCCCAGGGCGTCCTGTGGGCGAATGCCGGCGGAAAAGACGATCAGATCGGTCTCCAGGTGTTCGCCACCGTCGAAGTTCATCCGGTAGCGGTACTGCTCGCCAGCGCTGATCGACTGGGTCGCGCGGGACAGGTGCACGCCCACGCCGAGGGCCTCGATCCGTGCCTTGAGCGCCGCGCCGCCTTCGCTGTCCAGCTGTACCGGCATCAGGCGTGGGGCGAATTCCACCACATGCGCCTCCAGGCCCAGGGACTTGAGGGCGTTGGCCGCCTCGAGGCCGAGCAGGCCGCCACCGACCACCACGCCACGCCGGGCATCCGCGGCGGCGGCGCGTATCGCGTCGAGGTCCTCGAGGGTGCGGTAGACCAGGCGCGCATTGCCGCTGGAGCCTTCGATCGGCGGCACGAACGGGTAGGAGCCGGTGGCCAGGATCAACTGGTCGTAGCCCAGGCGCCCCTCGGCGGTGAGCAGTTCCTGGCGCTCGCGATCGATGTCCAGCACCGCTTCGCCCAGGTGCAGGTGCACGCCGTGGCGGCTGTAGTAGTCCGGGGCGCACAGGGCCAGGGTCTCGGCGCAGCTGCCGGTGAAATACTCCGACAGGTGCACCCGGTCGTAGGCGCGCTGGCGCTCCTCGCCGAACACATGCAGCTCGAAGTGTGCCGTGGCGCCGCGTTCGATCAACTGCTCGACGCAGTGATGGCCGACCATGCCATTGCCGACGATGACCAGTCGTGCTCGTTGTGCCTCGTTCGCTGTTGCCTGCATAGCCGATCCTCGATCACGGAAAACGAAAAAGGCGCCTGGAGCCGAAGCTCCAGGCGCCTTTGCCTGTACTCATCAGTGTGAGGCCCCTGTTGACCGCCGTTGGTCGTTGGGGCTGTTGTGCATTGGGTGAAGCAGGGAGTGTGCCAGGCTTCCGGTCATCGCGGGGCAAGCCCGCTCCCACAAGGGTTGCAGCTTTGGGCGTGTGCTGGCCAGGTGGTGCGGCCGCACAAGCAGGGTGCAGCCCTCACCACCTTGGTGCATCAATACACATCCCGCCGGTAGCGCTTGTCCCGCCCCAGCCCTTCGACATACGCCGCTGCCGCGGCCTCGTCCAGGCCGCCGTGCTGCGCCACCACCTGGCGCAAGGCCGCATCCACATCCCGGGCCATGCGCTGGGCATCGCCACAGACATACACATGCGCGCCGTCCTGCAGCCAGCGCCACAGTTCGGCGCCCTGTTCCAGCAGGCGTTGCTGCACATAGATCTTCTGCGGCTGGTCGCGGGAGAACGCGGTGCTCAGGCGCACATGGCCCTGTGCTTCCCAAGCCAGCAACTGCTCGCGATAGTAGAAGTCGTGCTCCTCGTGCTGCTCGCCGAAGAACAGCCAGTTGCGGCCAGACGCAGCGCGTTCCCGGCGTTCTTCGAGAAACGCCCGGAAGGGCGCGATGCCGGTGCCGGGGCCGATCATTACGATGGGCGTGCCGTCGTCGTCGGGCAGGCGGAAGTGTCTGGATGGTTGGGCAAAGATGGCCACTTCGACGTCCGCAGCACGGTCGGCGAGAAAGGCCGAGCAGACCCCCTTGCGTTCACCGTAGCGCACTGTGGACACCGTCAGGTGCACCTGCCCGGGATGCGCCTTGGGGCTTGAGCTGATCGAGTACAGCCGCGGCTGCAAGGGCTTGAGCAAGGTCAGCCAACGGCTCAGTGGCCATTGCCGGGGAAACTCGCGCAGCACATCGGCCAGTTGCCGGCCCCATAGCCAGTCCTTGAGCGCGGTCTTGCACTCAGGCTGCAACAACTGTTGCAGAGAGGGTGCGTTTTCGCTGAGCGCTTCGAGCTGTCGTGGCGTGACACGGGCAATCTCCAGATGCCGTTCCAGCGCCAGGCTCAGGGGCATCGGCGTCTGACCTTCAAGCTCGACCACGGCCTGGCCATCGAGTTGCATCAGGCTGAGCAGCTCCTGGACCAGCGCCGGGCAGTTGCGCGGCCACACGCCCAGGGCATCACCGGGCTGATAGTCCAGGCCGCTACTCGTGAGGTCGAACACCAGTTGGCGGGTTTCCTTGGTCGAGCCGGGGCCGTTGAGCAGGCGGTTCTGCACCAGGCGCGCAGGCCATGGCTGGTGCCTGCCGTGAGATTCGGCGGTTGCTGGTGCCGATGTCGCGGGGGTGTTTGTGCCGAGGGCCGCCAGCAGGGCCTCGAGCCACGCACTGAATGCGGCATCGAAATCCGGCTCGCAGTCGACCCGCTCCAGCAGGCGCTGGCCGCCCAGTTCCGCCAGGCGCTGGTCGAGCTTGCGACCGAAGCCGCAGAACTGGTCGTAGCTGGAGTCGCCCAGGGCCAGTACCGCATAGGGCAGCTTGACGCAATCGACGTCGCCCGCGCCCTGCAGGGCCTGCCAGAACGAGGCGCCACTGTCCGGGGCGTCGCCGTCGCCGAAGGTGCTGGCAATCAGCAGTACGCTGGCGCAGCCGCGCAGTTGCGCCGGGCTGACACCTTCCATGCTGCTGAGCTCCACCTTCAGCCCTGCCTCGCGCAGGCGTTTAGCGCAGCGCTCGGCCAGCGCCTCGCCGTTGCCGGTCTGCGAGGCCCACAGCACGCGATGGCAAGGTAATCCTGCCTGTGCCTGAGGCTGGGCGAACAGCCCCGCCAGCAGACCATCCACGAACAGGCGTCGGGGCGGCGCCAGCGGTGCGTTAGCCGGCAGGCTTGGCACGCCTTCGGCCCGCGCCTGTTGCAGGCCGAGCAGGAAACCTTGCAGGTAATGCCGCTCCTCCTCGGCAAGCACCGGGGCAGGCTGTGTCTCCAGGCCCAGCAGGCGGGCGAGGGTGGCGGTCGGCATGGTGACGGGCTCCGAAGGAATGGCGACGTTCAGGTCGAGGGCCTCGATGCGTTCGCCCGCGACCCGTTCGAGGGTCACGGCGCAGTACTTGAAGGCCGGTTGCAGCGAGGTGGGGTCGACGGCGTCGCTGGTCAGCGCGTTGATCGCCAACTGCTCGCCGTACAGGTCATTCCAGTGGAACGGCGCGAAGCAGCCACCAGGCAGCACCCGGTTGCTGAGACGGGCCGGCAGCAGCGCCTGGCCACGGCGTGAACGGATTGCCACCTGGTCCTTGTCGCGGATGCCCAGGCGCCGGGCATCGTCGGGGTGGATCTCGACAAAGGGGCCGGGCTCGAGCCGGTTCAGGCTCGGGACCTTGCCGGTCTTGGTCAGGGTGTGCCACTGGTGTTGCACGCGGCCGGTGTTGAGGACAAAGGGGTAGGCGTCGTCCGGCAGCTCGGCGGGCGCCAGCCAGGGCCGCGCATGAAAACGCGCCTTGCCGCTGACGGTCGGAAAGGCCAGTGCCGCTGGCTGGCCGTGTTCGTCGTTGCGATAGCGCAGCGGGCTGCGGTCATCCTCGCGCCCCGGCGCGCAGGGCCACTGCCGGGGGCTGGCGCGCAGTCCGGCATAGTCGATGCCGCGCAGGTCGTAGCCGGTGTCCGGGTTATGGAAGTGGCGGATCTCATCGAACACCGCCTCGGCGTCGGGGTAGTCGAAGGCATGCGCGTAGCCCAGGGCACAAGCGATGCGCGCGATCAGGCGCCAGTCTTCCAGGCTTTCGCCGGGTGGCTCGACGGCGCGGGGCATCAGGGTCAGGTTGCGCTCGCTGTTGATCATCACCCCTTCACCCTCGGCCCACAGCGCCGCCGGCAGGAGAATGTCGGCGTAGCGGTTGGTCTCGGTGTCGAGGAAGGCGTCCTGGCTGATCACCAGTTGCGCCTGGTTCAGGCCGTCGATCACCTGCTGGCGGTTGGCGACGCTGGCCACCGGGTTGCTGCAGATGATCCAGCAGGCCTTCACCTCGCCGCTCTTGAGCTGTTCGAACAGCGCCACGGTGCCTTCGCCTCCCTCGCTGCGCAACGTGCCGGGCGCCAGCTGCCATTGCCGCTCGACGAAGGCGCGGTGCGCCGCCACCTGTGCCGAGCGTTGGCCCGGTAGGCCCGGCCCCATGTAGCCCATCTCGCGGCCGCCCATTGCGTTGGGCTGGCCGGTCAGCGAGAACGGCCCGCTGCCGGGGCGGCAGATGGCGCCGGTGGCCAGGTGCAGGTTGCACAGGGCATTGCTGTGCCAGGTACCGTGGATGCTCTGGTTCAGGCCCATGGTCCAGCAGCTCATCCATTCGTCGGCCTCGCCGATCAGGCGGGCGGCTGCGCGGATGTCGGCCTCGTCCAACCCGGTGATGGCCGCGACCCGCTCCGGGGTGTAGTCCGCAAGAAACGCCGGCAGGTCCTCCCAGCCCTCGGTATGGCGGGCGATGAAATCCGCGTCGGTGTGGCCGTTGGCATGCAGCAGATAGAGAAGGCCATTGAGCAACGCCAGGTCGGTGCCCGGACGCAGTTGCAGGAACAGGTCGGCCTTGTCGGCGGTGGCGCTGCGCCGGGGGTCGACGACGATCAGCCTGGCCCCGGCCTTGAGCCGGTCCAGCAGGCGCAGGAACAGGATCGGGTGGCAGTCGGCCATGTTCGCGCCGATTACCAGGAACACCTCGGCACGCTCGAAATCCTGGTAGCTGCCCGGCGGTCCGTCGGCGCCCAGCGACTGCTTGTAGCCGCTGCCGGCACTGGCCATGCACAGCCGCGAGTTGGACTCGATATGGCGGGTGCCGATGAATCCCTTGGCCAGTTTGTTGGCCAGGTACTGGGCTTCCAGCGACATCTGCCCGGACACGTACAAGGCCACGGCATCCGCGCCATGGGTGTCGATGATCGCGCGCAACCGCGCGGCGGTTTCGCTGATGGCCGTGTCCAGGCTGCGGCGCGCCGGCTGCTGGTTGCGCTGGTCGCGCACGAAGGCGTGGGCCATGCGCCCGGCCTGCAGCGGCACATGGGCGCTCTGGCCCTTGGTGCACAGGCGGCCGAAGTTGCTCGGGTGCTGCTTGTCGCCACTGACCTTGACCACCTTGCCATCGCTCACGTGCATGACGATGCCGCAGCCGACCCCGCAATACGGGCACACACTGCGCACTTGGCTGTCGCTCATCGGCGATCTCCTGCTGATGAAATGGCAAAGGCGCCGGCTGCCTGGCCTGCCAATCGGCAAGCGGGGCAACACGGCGCCTTCGTCGTGATGGGAGGGGACCATCGGCGTTGATGGTCTCGATGGCGTATGGGCAGCAAATCCCGGGCCATGTCATCGCGGGGCAAGCCCGCTCCCACGCCCCGCAGGTGAGCACGCGTGGGAGCGGGCTTGCCCCGCGATGGGCGTGCACCGATACGGGGAGCCACGCACCAGCGGATGGCACATGCAATTGGATGAGTATATGATTCACATACGTTTCATATATGCGAGTAACTGCACCATGGGCATCGTCAAGATCTCCGACGACCTCCACGAAGACCTGCGCGTGGCCAGCGCCGCGCTGTCGCGTTCGATCAACGCCCAGGCCGAGCACTGGATCCGCATCGGCATGCTGGCCGAGCTGCACCCGCAAGCGACCTACCAGGAACTGCTGCGCCAGTTGCTGCGCCAGGAACAGGCCAACCTCAAGGAGTTGCTGCAATGAGCAAGGTCATCCTCAAGGACGCCGCCGAGCTCAAGCTGATGCGCAACGCCGGCCAACTGCTCGCCCGGGTGTTCGCCGACCTCGACGGTTTCATTCGCCCCGGGGTGACCACGATGCAGATCAACGACCGCGCCGAGGCCTTCATCGTCGAAACCCTCAAGGCCCGGCCGGCGAGCAAGGGCCAATACGGTTTCCCCTATTCGCTGAACACCTCGGTGGACCATGTGGTCTGCCATGGCATGCCCAAGGTCGACGAGGTGCTCAAGGAAGGCTCGATCGTCAACGTCGACATCACCCTGGAGCAGGGCGGCTACATTGCCGACTCGTCGAAGATGTACTGCATCGGCCAGATCGGCGACGAGGCCAGGCGCCTGGTCGACACCACCTATGCCGCCTTGTGGAAGGGCATCGAGCAGGTGCGCCCCGGCGCGACGCTCGGCGATATTGGCCATGCCATCCAGGCCCACGCCGAGGCCGCCGGCTACAGCGTGGTGCGCGAGTACTGCGGGCACGGCATCGGCCGGCAGATGCACGAGGCGCCGGAGGTGCTGCACTACGGCCAGCGCGGCCTGGGCATGCCGCTGCAAGCGGGGATGGTGTTCACCATCGAGCCGATGATCAACCAGGGCGGGCGCGGCACGCGCGGGTTGCGCGATGGCTGGACGGTGATCACCCGCGACCACAGCCTGTCGGCGCAGTGGGAACACACGGTGGCGGTGACCGAGAGCGGATTCGAGGTGCTGACGCTGCGAGAGGAAGAGCAGCGGGTTGTATGAAATTCTTCCGGCAACACGCCTTTGAACCGTCAATACTGGCCATTGGCTTCAAGCGCCGAGGATGAACAACCTTTCACCCAGGAACTTCCTGCGCGCAACCCGCTCTTATGCCGGTAGCCATTGGTCGCGGCCGCCTGCTAAGCTCGCGGCTTTACCCTGATTGCCCTCATGGCGCATGAACAAGGAAATTACATGAAACAGCATCGTTTGGCGGCCGCGGTTGCCCTGGTAGGCCTGGTCCTCGCGGGCTGCGACGCCCAGACCAGCAGCGTCGAGCTGAAGACTCCGGCACAGAAGGCCTCCTACGGTATCGGCCTGAACATGGGCAAGAGCCTGGCCCAGGAAGGCATGGACGACCTGGACTCGAAAGCCGTCGCCCAGGGCATCGAGGACGCGGTAGGCAAGAAAGAGCAGCGCATCAAGGACGAAGAGCTGGTCGAAGCCTTCACCGCCTTGCAGAAGCGCGCCGAAGAACGCCTGGCCAAGGCCAGCGAGGAAGCTGCCGCCGCCGGCAAGAAATTCCTTGAGGAAAACGCCAAGAAGCCTGGCGTGATCACCACCGCTTCGGGCCTGCAGTATGAAGTGGTCAAGAAGGCCGACGGCCCGCAACCCAAGCCGACCGACGTGGTCACCGTCCACTACGAAGGCAAGCTGACCGACGGCAAGGTCTTCGACAGCTCCGTCGAGCGCGGCAGCCCGATCGACCTGCCGGTCAGCGGCGTGATCCCGGGCTGGGTCGAAGGTCTGCAACTGATGCACGTCGGCGAGAAGTACAAGCTGTACATCCCGGCTGAGCTGGCCTATGGCGCCCAGAGCCCGAGCCCGCTGATCCCGGCCAACTCGGTCCTGGTCTTCGACCTGGAACTGATTGCCATCAAGGATCCGGCCAAGGCCGACCAGGCACCGGCCAAGTAATACCCGGCCCGTTGCAAGAAGACGCCCCGTTTCGACGGGGCGTCGTCGTTTTCAGTCCGGCTTGACGCGAACCGTCGGCGTCATTCACTGTCGCAAGCAGTAGCCGCGCAGACACGGGTGCCGGTGTCGCAAAACGTTTGCGCGATTGAAACGGTTGTGTAAAAAACGCCCGATTCGTACCTGGCCCTTGCCCGGCGGGCACCACGCGGCGCCAATGTCGCCCTGTTCACAAGGTTATCCACAATAAATGTGGATAACCCCTGCTCCTCTGGAGGTCCCATGAGCGCACCCTGGAATTTCGCCCGCTTCCTGCCCTTGGCCGAGCGCCTGCTCAGTCGTGGCCGCCTGCCGGCCCTGTTGTTCGCGGTGGCCCGCAAGGGGCCGAAGCTGGGCCAATTACGCGAGGACCTGCGCCTGATGCAGGCGCTGTGCCTGGCCTGGTGGCGTGGCGAGTACCGCGCCGTCAGCCCCAGGGCGCTGGTGACCATCGTTGCCGGGCTGCTGTATTTCGTCAGCCCCCTGGACGCCATCCCCGACTGGTTGCTGGGTGTCGGCCTGCTCGATGACATCGCCGTGCTGGGCTGGGTGCTCAAGACCGTGGCCGATGAGCTGGGCCGTTTCAAGGCCTGGCGCGATGCCCAGTCGCCGGAACGGCTGCGGGTGGTCGAGCGCCTGCCTGATACTCCCGAGGCCCTGCGTCTCGAACGGCCCGGCAGCTGATTCCGCACAGACCCCCGAGGTTGGTAATATAATTGGCATAAGGGTTATGCCTACGGATTACATGCCGTAATCCAACGTCAAGGGGGTTGTATGGGTATTCAGGTCATCAGCCGGGACGGTCAGCCCGAGTACGCAGTGGTTCCCTGGGAGCAATATCAGAAGTTGCTGGCGGCCGCAGGCCAGGCGCCGGCCGTAGCTCCCGACTCAGTCAGTCACAACGAGAGCACTCAACCGAGCGCCAGCCAGTCCTCCCTGGACCAGCTGGCGTCCTTGCGTCAGGCCAAGGGCCTGGCCCCGGAGCAACTGGCACGCAGTGTCGGCATCAGCCCGGCCTACCTGGCGATGATCGAGTCCGGGGAGCGCCGCCCGGACGCTGCGATCCTGCGCAGCCTGGCCTGGCACCTGGGCGTGGCCGGCTGGAGCGAGCCGTCATGAGCCAGGTCAGGATCAGCCGTCAGCAGTGGCAGAGCCTGCTGACCGAGCTCGACCTGGCCCGCCGTCAACGCCACCTGCTCACCTACCGTGCGCTGCTCGAGCGTCTGCAATTGCCCAGCCCGGCCATGCAGACCCTGACGGCGGCCCTCGAGTACCTGGCGACGCTCGACGCCCGCGCCGAGCAGCCGCTGCGCAGCTCGCTGGTGATCAGCCAGGGGGCCAGTCGCCTGCCACGCACCGGGTTCTTCGAGTGCGTCGAGCGCCTGGGGCGGTTTTCCGGACCGGTGGATGGCATGGAAGCGGCATCCTGGCATGCCTCGGAAGTGGTGCGGGTGTTCGAGTATCGCTACCCGGAAGAAGCCTGAAATCGGGGCTGTAGGCTGGATTGTGGGAGCCGGCTTGCCGGCGAAAGGACCGCATAGCGGTCCCCTGGTTTAACTCAGCACAGTCGTATCGATCAGGCTCAGGCCTGAGCCACCGCCATCCTTGGCCTGGCGCTTGGCCTGGGAGGCGAGTTCGGCCAGTTGACCGGCATCCAGCCCGTCGCTGCTGTCGGGCTCCAGCCAGACCACGCCGATCGACAGTGACAGCAAGGCGAACGTCTCCCGCTGCCCCTGACGGTTGTGGGCGATGAAGCAGCCGGCCTCCAGGTGTTCGCTACGGTAGAAGCGCCGGCATTGCCGGCCAAAAGCCTCCAGCAGCAATTGCAGGCGCTCGCGCCAGTCCGTCGAACCCAGCACCAGCATGAAGTCGTCGCCGCCGATATGGCCGACGAAATCCCGGCTCGGATCGACGCAATCGTTCAGGCACTGGGCCAGGCACAACAGCACTTCATCGCCTCGGGCGTAGCCATAGATATCGTTGAAGGGCTTGAAACTGTCGATGTCCACGTAACACACAGCCGCCTTGCGCCGCTGCAACAGCAGGCGTGCCAGGCACTGCTGGATCGGCACGTTGCCCGGCAGCAGGGTGAGCGGATTGGCGTGCCTTGCCTGCTGGATCTTCTGCTCGGTGATCAGCTTGAGCACGTCGATCACCCGCCCAAGCCCCAGGTAACGCCCATTCTGGGTGATGATGAAGTCTTCCTCGATACGCTGGCGCGCACGGCTGGTAAGCAGGCGGCTGACCTGCTGCAGCGACTGGCCGCGCTCGACGGCGAGAAAATCCTGGCTCATCAGGCGGCTGATCGGCTTGCGCGCGAACAGGTCGGTGCCGAAAGGCTGGAGCAGGACGTCGGCGAGCGAGTGGCGGTGGACGATGCCACAGGGGCGACCTTGTTCGTCCAGCACGGCGAGGGAGTTGAGGTTGGCCTGTCGACGGAAAGCGTCGAGCACCTGCTGCGTGGCGGTGTCGAGGGTGACCGAGGGTTGCTGGATAAGCAGGGCGCTGAGGTCGCGGCTGTCCTCGCACAGCGCAACGCCCGAGCCTGTCACTGGGGGCGGCAGGCCGAGGCTGTCGCCTGCTGGAAACTCCTGAGGGCGGCCGAGCAGGTAGCCCTGGACCAGGGTCACCCCCATGTCGCCCAGCACTGCCAGCTCCTCGGCCAGTTCGATGCCCTCGGCGATCACCTGGGCGCGGGAGGCACGGGCGATCTGCAGGATGGAGCCGACGAACTCGCGCTTGAGCGGGTCCTGGTGGATGCCATCGATGAAATGACGGTCGATCTTCACATAGTCCGGGCGCAGCTCCGACCACAGGCGCAGGCTCGAGTAACCGGCGCCCAGGTCGTCCAGGGCAATGGAGAAACCCATGTCGCGGTAGTGGTGCAGGGCGTTGTACAGCAGCTGGAAGTCTTCGGTAGGCGTCTGCTCGGTCAGCTCGATGACTACTCGGCTGGGTGCCAGGCCGACCTGTTCGAGCATTTTCAGGGTGCGCCCGGACGGGTAGTCGGGCTCGACCAGGGACTCGGGCGAGACGTTGAGGAACAACAGGCCCGGAAGGTTCAGCTCGCTGAAACGGCGGCAGGCGGTTTCACGGCACAGCACCTCCAGTTCGGCGAGGCGGCCGGCCTGGCGGGCGATGGCGAAGAGGTTCAGCGGCGAGTGCAGTGGGCTGTTGGACGGGCCGCGGCTCAGGGCCTCATAGCCGAGGATACGCCTTTCAGAGAGGCAGACGATGGGTTGGAACAGACAGTGGACGCTGCGTTGAGCCAGGATGGCGCTCAATGCGCTGAGCTGTTCGGTGACGGTCATGGACTGCTTCCTGAAGTGAAAAAGGCCGGACGCTTGCACGTCCGGCCCTTACATTTCACGACAGTCCGGTGACTGTTTGATGACAGGTCACATTATTTCGCCATCATTTCAGTGCTTGGCCACCGACGTGCTGAGGCCCAGATAGTCGAGCAGGATGCGACCGGTCTCGGACAGGTAGGCATCGTCCTCGGGCTTGGTGTCGTCCGGCTCGGCGGGCAGGGCGTCCTCGTCTTCCTTTTTAAGTTCCTTGAGCGGCTCTTCGCCCTTGGCCTTGCGGCGGATGTTCTCCAGCGCCAGCTGCTTGGCCTCGATCTCGTCGTGGCGGGCGCGACGTTGCTGCTCGTTGAGGCTGACGGTCTTTTCGTTCATCAGCTTCTGGGTCAGCGCCAGGCGATCGCGGATGTAGACGAACTCGGCATCCTTGTCGCTGCGCGCCTCATGCTGCGCCTTGAGCTGGGCCAGGAACGGCTTGAACGGATCGAAGGCCGGCTTGACCACCGGGCGGATGGTGTCCCACGGCATGGCCTCAGGCAGCGCGCTTTCGCCGATTTCCTTGGTGTCGATGATCGACGGATAGGCGATGTCCGGCAGCACGCCCTGGTGCTGGGTGCTCTGCCCGGAAACCCGGTAGAACTTGGCCAGGGTCAGCTTGAGCTCACCATGGTTGAGTGGCTGGATAGTCTGCACGGTACCCTTGCCGAAGGTCTGGCCGCCGATGATCAGCGCGCGGTGGTAGTCCTGCATGGCACCGGCGAAGATCTCCGAGGCCGAGGCCGACAGGCGGTTTACCAGCAGCGCCAGCGGGCCTTTGTAGAAGGCGCCCGGGTTCTCGTCCTCGAGCACGTCGACACGGCCGTCGGCGTTGCGCACCAGTACGGTCGGGCCCTTCTCGATGAACAGGCTGGTCAGCTCGGTGGCTTCCTGCAGCGAGCCGCCACCGTTGTTGCGCAGGTCGATGACCACGCCGTCGACTTTTTCCTTCTGCAGCTCGGTGAGCAGCTTTTTCACGTCGCGGGTGGTGCTCTTGTAGTCCGGATCGCCTGCGCGATAGGCCTTGAAGTCCAGGTAGAAGGCCGGGATTTCGATGATCCCCAGCTTGTAGTCACGCCCGTCCTGCTTGAGCTTGAGCACCGACTTCTTCGCCGCCTGCTCCTCGAGCTTGACCGCTTCGCGGGTGATCGAGACGATCTTGCTGGTCTGGTCGTTCGGCGCGTTGCTGGCCGGAATGACCTCCAGGCGCACCACCGAGCCTTTCGGGCCGCGGATCAGCTTGACCACCTCGTCCAGGCGCCAGCCGACCACGTCGACCATTTCCTTGTTGCCCTGGGCCACGCCGATGATCTTGTCTGCCGGGGCGACCTGCTTGGTCTTGGCGGCAGGGCCTGCCGGCACCAGGCGCACGATCTTGACCTGGTCGTTGTCACTCTGCAGCACCGCGCCGATGCCTTCGAGCGACAGGCTCATGTTGATGTCGAAGTTCTCGGCGTTGTCCGGCGACAGGTAGTTGGTGTGCGGGTCGTAGGACTGGGCGAAGGTATTGATGTAGGCCTGGAAGATGTCTTCCGCGCGGGTCTGGTCCAGGCGCGCCAGCTGGTTCTTGTAACGCTTGATCAGGGTTTCCTGGATCTGCTTGAGCTCCTTGCCGGAGATCTTCTGGCGCAGCACCTCGTCTTTCACGCGCTTGCGCCACAGGTCGTCGAGCTCGGCCTGGTTCTTCATCCAGGGCGCGTCCTTGCGGTCGACCAGCAGGTCTTCCTTGGCGCTGAAGTCGATCTTGTCGACGCCTTTGTTCAGCTCGCCCAGGGCATAGTCCAGGCGCTGCTTCACGCGGTCCAGGTAGCGCTTGTAGATGGTGAAGCCGGGTTCGAGGTTGCCGCTTTTGAGGAAGTCGTCGAACTGGGTCTTCCATTTGTCGAATTCGGCGATGTCGGCCGCGGTGAAGTAGCTGCGCGACGGGTCGAGCAGCTTGATGTAGCTGTCGTAGATGATGACCGAACGGGCGTCGTCGAGCGGCGGCTTGCTGTAGTGGTGGCGCTTGAGCAGCTCGACGATGTTGAGGCTGGCCACGACCTCGTCGCGGTCCGGCTGCAGGCTGTCCCACTTGTTGGCGGCGGCCGCATTGCCACCGAGCGTGAGGCTGCCCAGGCCGATCATGAGGGCGAGGGCGGTGCTGGGGAGGAAATGCTTCATGCTGATTCGACGTGGAGGCAATTGATCACGCATAGTAGGCCGTCTTTTCCGTTCGCCGGTTCCATCGGAGCCGGACGCATACTGCAAAAAGCCTGGGACGTGCTTATCCCAGGCTCAGTCATATGATTCAACTATGGAGGCACTGTGAAGGCATTGCAAGGCGTTGACGGACATGTGGCGTGGGTCGAGGCCGAGCGCCCGGCCTGCGATGCCGGGCAGGTGCGCATCCGAGTGGCCGCCGCCGGGCTGAACCGCGCCGACTTGCTGCAGCGGGCCGGACTGTACCCGCCACCGCCTGGCGCCAGTCCATATATGGGCCTGGAGTGCTCAGGGATCGTCGAGGAGGTCGGGGCTGGCGCCGATTGGCGCGTGGGCGACCGGGTCTGCGCGCTGCTGGCTGGCGGCGGCATGGCCGAGGAAGTCGTGGTCGACGCCCGGCACGTGCTGCCGGTGCCTGAAGGCCTGAGCCTGCACGAGGCAGCGGCGGTGCCCGAGGTGTATGCCACGGCCTGGCTGAACATCTTCCAGCTGGGCGCGTTGAAAGCCGGCGAGAAGGTGCTGGTGCATGCCGGTGCCAGTGGTGTGGGCTCCGCGGCCATCCAGTTGTGCAAGGCGTTCGGCAACCCGGTGTGGGTCAGTGTCGGTTCGCCGGAGCGCCTGGCCTATTGTCAGTCCCTCGGCGCCGCCGGCGGCGTGGTGCGCAATGACAACCTCGACGATCTGGAGCAGCTCGGGCCGTTCGACGTGATCCTCGACCCGGTGGGCGCCAGCTATGGCCCGCTCAACCTCAAGCTGTTGGCCCGTGACGGGCGCTGGGTGATCATTGGCCTGATGGGCGGGCGCAAGGTCGAGCTGGACCTGGCGCTGGTGCTGGGCAAGCGCCTGGAGATTACCGGTTCGACCTTGCGCAACCGCGATGACGCGTTCAAGGCAGAGTTGTTGCGCGAGCTGCGCCAGCAGGTGTGGCCGCTGTTCGCCGAGGGGCGCCTGTCGCCACAGCTGGTCGACACCTACCCGGTGGCATTCGCCGAGGCCGCCTACGCGGAGCTGGCGAGCAACCAGGTGTCCGGCAAGCTGGTGCTGGTGATCGACCCTACACTTGTGTGATCTGGCGCATGCCCCTGTAGGAGCGGCCTTGTGCCGCGAAAGGGCTGCGAAGCAGCCCCGGCGGTTGATGCGTCAATCGATCAACCCTGGGGCTGCTTCGCGACCCTTTCGCGGCACAAGGCCGCTCCTACAGGGATCGCGCAGACTGCCTACGGCACCAGGATGGTGTCCCGGGCCTCGGGCAGCATCCCCGGGTAGTCCAGGGTGTAGTGCAGGCCCCGGCTTTCCTTGCGCTGCATGGCCGAGCGGATCATCAGCTCGGCCACCTGCGCCAGGTTGCGCAGTTCGATCAGGTCGCGGCTGACCTTGTAGTTGCTGTAGAACTCGTCGATCTCGTCCAGCAGCATGCGCACCCGGTGCTCGGCACGCTGCAGGCGCTTGCTGGTGCGCACGATGCCGACATAGTCCCACATGAACCGCCGCAGCTCGTCCCAGTTGTGGGCGATGATCACGTCCTCGTCCGAGTCGGTCACCTGGCTTGCGTCCCAGCAGGGCAGGGCGCGGGGCATGGCCACCTGCTCCAGGCGCGCCTCGATGTCGGCGGCGGCGGCGCGACCATAGACGAAACATTCGAGCAGCGAGTTGCTGGCCATGCGGTTGGCGCCGTGCAGGCCGGTGAAGCTGGTCTCGCCGATGGCGTACAGGCCGGGCACGTCGGTGTGGCCGTGCTCGTCGATCATCACCCCGCCACAGGTGTAGTGGGCCGCAGGCACCACCGGGATCGGCTGGCGGGTGATGTCGATGCCGAAGGTCAGGCAGCGCTCGTAGACCGTCGGGAAGTGGCTGGTGATGAAATCGGCCGGCTTGTGGCTGATGTCCAGGTAGACGCAGTCCACCCCCAGGCGCTTCATCTCGTGGTCGATGGCGCGGGCGACGATGTCTCGTGGCGCCAGCTCCTCGCGCGGATCGAAGCGCGGCATGAAGCGCTCGCCGTTGGGCAGGCGCAGCAGGGCACCCTCGCCGCGCAGGGCCTCGGTGATCAGGAAACTCTTGGCCTGTGGGTGGTACAGGCAGGTCGGGTGGAACTGGTTGAACTCCAGGTTCGCCACCCGGCAACCGGCGCGCCAGGCCATGGCGATGCCGTCGCCGCAGGCGCCGTCGGGGTTGCTGGTATACAGGTAGACCTTGGCCGCGCCGCCGGTGGCCAGTACGGTGAAGCGCGCGCCGAAGGTGTCCACCTCGCCGCTGTTGCGGTCCAGCACGTAGGCGCCCAGGCAGCGGTCGCCGTCCAGGCCCAGGCGGCGCTCGGTGATCAGGTCGACGGCCACGCGTTGTTCGAGCAGTTCGATGTTCGCGCGTTGCCGAGCCTGTTCCAACAGGGTGGTGAAGATCGCGGCGCCCGTGGCATCGGCGGCGTGGATGATGCGCCGGTGGCTGTGGCCGCCCTCGCGGGTCAGGTGGAATTCGAAGCCGCCGTCGTCGACGCTGTAGTGTTCGTCGCGGGTGAACGGCACGCCTTGCTCGATCAGCCACTGGATGGCCTCGCGGCTGTGCTCGACGGTGAAGCGCACGGCGTCCTCGTGGCACAGCCCACCACCGGCGTTGAGGGTGTCCTCGACATGGGACTGCACGGTGTCGGTGTCGTCGAGCACCGCGGCGACGCCGCCCTGGGCCCAGAAGGTCGAGCCGTTGGCCAGGTCGCCCTTGCTCAGCACGGCGATGCGCAGGTGGCGCGGAAGGTTCAGTGCCAGGCTGAGACCGGCGGCACCGCTGCCGATCACCAGGACATCATGTTGGAATTGTTGGCTCATGTCGGGACACTAGTAATCTTTGGAAGGGGCACGGCACAATAGTCGAGCGCAGATGGCACTGTGAAACTATCGTGAAACCTGGCCGGGATGCCTTTATAGCAGCCCCGGGCGCCTGATTTCCAATGGCGCATACGGGTGGATGGCGATCTTTATGGGAACTTTCCGATACCCCTGGAAATCCTATGAAGGCTGCCCGTACGCCACAGATCGCCGCGGCGACGCAAGGCGGCAGCTCTATCTTGGGCTGGCACCTGCGTAATGAAACCAGATTATCGACGCAGCCGGCCGTGACCGCGCTGCGTCTTTCGTGCGAGCCGACCAAGGGCCGCAGGAAACTTGCTTGGAGGGGAGAACTTTTGCGCAAAGCCCGAGTCTATGGTTGCAAGCCTGAACGATGGCTGTTGCAGCGCTCCTTCGAGATCACTGAGGAGTGTTCATGCTAACCCAGGAAGAGGATCAGCAGCTTGTCGAGCGCGTGCAGCGTGGCGACAGGCGAGCTTTCGATCTGTTGGTGCTGAAGTATCAGCACAAGATTCTCGGGTTGATCGTGCGTTTTGTACACGACACCCATGAGGCGCAGGACGTGGCGCAGGAAGCCTTCATCAAGGCATACCGGGCGCTTGGGAATTTTCGCGGTGACAGTGCTTTTTATACCTGGCTGTACCGCATCGCCATCAACACGGCGAAGAACTACCTGGTGTCCCGCGGTAGACGGCCACCAGACAGCGATGTGAGCTCCGAGGATGCGGAGTTTTACGACGGCGATCATGGTCTCAAGGATCTCGAGTCCCCAGAGCGCGCGTTGTTGCGGGATGAAATCGAAGGCACTGTCCATCGCACCATCCAGCAACTGCCGGAAGACCTGCGTACAGCATTGACGCTGCGCGAGTTCGATGGACTGAGTTACGAGGACATTGCCAGCGTCATGCAATGTCCAGTGGGTACCGTGCGCTCTCGAATCTTCCGCGCTCGGGAGGCCATAGACAAAGCCCTGCAACCTTTGTTGCAGGAAACCTGAGACAGCGGCGACAGCCAAGAGAGGAACCGCCATGAGTCGTGAAGCTTTGCAGGAATCGCTGTCCGCGGTGATGGATAACGAAGCGGACGAACTGGAACTGCGTCGCGTGCTGAACGCCGTCGACGATGCCGAAACCCGTGCCACCTGGTCGCGTTACCAGGTTGCCCGCGCAGCCATGCACAAGGAGCTGCTGCTGCCCAAGCTGGACATCGCCTCGGCGGTTTCCGCGGCGCTGGCCGACGAGGCCGTGCCGGCCAAGGTCAAGCAGGGCCCGTGGCGCAGCATCGGCCGCCTGGCCGTGGCCGCTTCCGTGACCGTTGCCGTACTGGCCGGCGTGCGTTTCTACAACCAGGACGAGATCACTGGTGCCGAGCTGGCCGCCCAGCAGCCTGCCCAGCAGGGCCTGAGCATGCCACAGGCGCAAGGCCCAGCCGTATTGGCAGGCTATAGTGAAGGCAACGAGCAACCGACCGGGCCGATGGCCAACGGTGTGCTGCAGAACCAGGCCGGCTGGGATCAACGTCTGCCGGGTTACCTGCGCCAGCACGCCCAGGAGTCCGCGCTGAAGGGCAACGAGACCGCGCTGCCTTACGCCCGCGCCGCCAGCCTGGAAAACCGCTAAGTTAAGGAGGATCATGCGCGCGCTACCTCTCCTGTCGCTGCTGCTTGGCAGCAGCCTGACGGTGCAGGCCCTGGCCGCCAACTCCTCGCCCGAGGCGAGTGAGTGGCTGAACAAGCTGGCACGGGCCGAGCAGCAGCAGAGTTACCAGGGATCCTTCGTCTACGAACGCAACGGCAGCTTCTCATCCCACGATATCTGGCATCGCGTCCAGGACGGCAAGGTCAGCGAGCGGCTGCTGCAGCTCGACGGCTCGGCCCAGGAAATCGTGCGGGTCGATGGCAAGGTGCAGTGCGTCAGCGGCAACCTGGTCAGCAGCGTGGGCACACCGCCGGACAGCGCCCCGCGGGTGCTTGATCCCCTGAAACTGATGAGCTGGTACGACCTGAGCGTGGCGGGCAAATCACGCGTCGCCGGGCGCGACGCGGTGATTGTCGCGCTCACCCCGCGTGACCAGCATCGCTATGCCTTCGAATTGCACCTGGACCGCCGCACCGGCCTGCCCCTGCGCTCGTTGATGCTCAACGACAAGGGTCAGTTGCTCGAGCGCTTCCAGATGACCCGTCTGGACACCGACAATTTGCCGACCGATGCCGAACTGGGGGCCAGCGCGAGCTGCAAACCGGTCGAGCGCAAGGCTGCCGGCACCGCCGAAACCGTCGCCGGATGGCGTTCGGACTGGCTGCCGCCGGGCTTCGAGCTGGTCAACAGCTCGGTGCGTCGCGACCCTGAGCGCAAGAGCACCGTCAGCAGCCTCATGTATGACGACGGCCTCGCTCGTTTCTCGGTGTTCCTCGAGCCGATCGGCAACGAGGCCGGTATCGATACCCGTGCCCAGCTCGGTCCCACCGTCGCGGTGTCGCGGCGCCTGACCACGCCCAAGGGCAAAGTAATGGTCACCGTGGTCGGCGAGATCCCGCTGGGGACCGCTGAACGTGTCGCCCTGTCGATGCGGGCCCAGGATGCCCAGGCGCGTCAATGACGGCGCGCCTTCTGACAGCTCTTGTTACACAGAGCTGACATGAAATTAAGGCATTGTCATTTGCAATCCTGCCGCAAATTTTCTATAGGTCAGGCTTCTCGGAGTCTGGCCTTTCCTGCGTCTGCGGGAACCTTACTGCTAACTACGCTCGTTGTGACGGGAGCCGTATGTCAATACCACGCTTGAAAACCTACCTATCGATGTTCGCCGCCGTGCTCATGCTCGGCCAGGTGCTCAGCGCCCAGGCCGAAGAGTCCCTGCCGGACTTCACCACCCTGGTCGAGCAGGCCTCGCCGGCGGTGGTCAACATCAGTACCAAGCAGAAACTGCCGGACCGCCGCGTCGCCGCCGGGCAGATGCCGGACCTCGAAGGCCTGCCGCCGATGTTCCGCGAGTTCTTCGAGCGCAACATGCCGCAGCAGCCGCGCTCGCCCCGTGGCGATCGCCAGCGCGAAGCACAGTCGCTGGGCTCGGGCTTCATCATCTCCAGCGACGGCTATGTGCTGACCAACAACCACGTGGTGGCCGACGCCGACGAGATCATCGTCCGCCTGTCCGACCGCAGCGAACTGCAGGCCAAGCTGGTAGGCACCGACCCGCGCACCGATGTGGCCCTGCTCAAGGTCGAAGGCAAGAACCTGCCGATCGTCAAGCTGGGCGACTCGGAGAAGCTCAAGGTCGGTGAGTGGGTGCTGGCCATCGGCTCGCCGTTCGGCTTCGACCATTCTGTGACCAAAGGTATCGTCAGCGCCAAGGGCCGTACGCTGCCCAACGACACCTATGTACCGTTCATCCAGACCGACGTGGCCATCAACCCGGGCAACTCCGGTGGCCCGCTGTTCAACATGAAAGGCGAGGTGGTGGGCATCAACTCGCAGATCTTCACCCGTTCCGGCGGCTTCATGGGCCTGTCGTTCGCCATCCCGATCGACGTGGCGATCGATGTGTCGAACCAGCTGAAGAAGGATGGCAAGGTCAGCCGCGGCTGGCTGGGCGTGGTGATCCAGGAGGTCAACAAGGACCTCGCTGAGTCCTTCGGCCTGGACAAGCCGGCCGGCGCCCTGGTGGCCCAGGTCCTGGAAAACGGCCCGGCAGCCAAGGGCGGCCTGCAGGTGGGCGACGTGATCCTGAGCATGAACGGCCAGCCGATCGTCATGTCCGCCGACCTGCCGCACCTGGTCGGCAGCCTCAAGGACGGCGAGAAGGCCAAGCTGGAGATCATCCGCAACGGCAAGCGTCAGAACCTGGACGTCACCATCGGCGCGTTGCCTGAGGATGACGCCGACATCGGTCTGGGCGCGGGTGCCGATGGCAGCGCCGAGCGCAGCAGCAACCGTCTGGGCGTATCCGTGTCGGACCTGACCGCCGAGCAGAAGAAGTCGCTGGAACTCAAGGGCGGCGTGGTCATCAAGGAAGTCCAGGATGGTCCGGCGGCCATGATCGGCCTGCGTCCGGGTGATGTCATCAGCCACCTGAACAACCAGGCCATCGCCTCGGCCAAGCAGTTCACCGAGATCGCCAAGGAGCTGCCGAAGAACCGTTCGGTGTCCATGCGTGTGCTGCGTCAGGGGCGTGCCAGCTTCATCACCTTCAAGCTGGCTGAATAAGCGGGTTGAACAGTAGGGAAAGGGCAGCTTCGGCTGCCTTTTTTCATGAAATTTCACAATTCTCTGTAGGAGCGGCCTTGTGCCGCGATCGGGCGCGCAGCGGCCGCAGAGGCACCGTCACCGCTCGCCAGGTGCAGCGCATGCTGGATATTGCGGCCGCTGCGCGCCCGATCGCGGCACAAGGCCGCTCCTACAGTGCGTAAGTGCACCCGATAGAGGAATCTCCCATATCCCTCCGGCTTGAGGTACAATTCCCGGCTATTTTTCGGCGGGCGTCCGGCTCGCAGCCTTTTCGAGTGTTGACCTGTGAGTGATTTGAGTCATATCCGCAATTTCTCCATCATCGCCCACATCGACCATGGCAAGTCGACGCTGGCCGACCGTTTCATCCAGATGTGCGGTGGCCTGACTGCGCGCGAAATGGAAGCTCAGGTTCTCGACTCCATGGATCTCGAGCGCGAGCGCGGTATCACCATCAAAGCCCACAGCGTCACGCTGCACTACAAGGCCCAGGATGGTAAGACCTACCAGCTGAACTTCATCGATACCCCCGGCCACGTCGACTTCACCTATGAAGTCTCGCGCTCGCTGGCGGCGTGCGAGGGTGCGCTGCTGGTGGTCGATGCCGGTCAAGGTGTCGAGGCCCAGTCCGTGGCCAACTGCTACACCGCCATCGAGCAGGGCCTGGAAGTCATGCCCGTGCTGAACAAGATGGACCTGCCCCAGGCCGACCCGGACCGCGTCAAGGACGAGATCGAGAAGATCATCGGCATCGACGCCACCGATGCCGTGGCCTGTAGCGCCAAGAGCGGCATGGGCGTCGACGAGGTACTCGAGCGCCTGGTGCAGACCATCCCCGCGCCGGAGGGCGAGATCGATGCGCCGCTGCAGGCACTGATCATCGACTCCTGGTTCGACAACTACCTGGGCGTGGTCTCGCTGGTGCGCGTGCGCCAGGGCCGCGTCAAGAAGGGCGACAAGATCCTGGTCAAGTCCACCGGTAAGGTGCACCTGGTCGACAGCGTCGGCGTGTTCACCCCGAAACACACCCAGACTGCCGATCTGAAAGCCGGTGAAGTGGGCTTCATCATCGCCAGCATCAAGGACATTCACGGCGCGCCGGTGGGCGACACCCTGACCCTGTCCAACACGCCTGAAGTCGAAGTGCTGCCAGGCTTCAAGAAGATCCAGCCGCAGGTCTACGCCGGCCTGTTCCCGGTCAGTTCCGACGACTTCGAGGACTTCCGCGACGCCCTGCAGAAGCTGACCCTGAACGACTCGTCGTTGCAGTACATGCCGGAAAGCTCCGACGCCCTGGGCTTCGGCTTCCGTTGCGGCTTCCTCGGCATGCTGCACATGGAGATCATCCAGGAGCGCCTGGAGCGCGAATACGACCTGGACCTGATCACCACCGCGCCGAGCGTGATCTACGAGCTGGAGCTCAAGACCGGCGAGACCATCACCGTCGACAACCCATCGAAGCTGCCGGACGTCTCGGCGGTCAACGACTTCCGTGAGCCGATCGTCACCGCGACCATCCTGGTGCCACAGGAGCACCTGGGCAACGTCATCACCCTGTGCATCGAGAAGCGTGGCGTGCAGCGCGACATGCAGTTCCTCGGCAGCCAGGTGCAGGTGCGCTACGACCTGCCGATGAACGAAGTGGTGCTGGACTTCTTCGACCGCCTGAAGTCGACCAGCCGCGGTTACGCCTCGTTGGACTACCATTTCGACCGTTACCAGTCGGCCAACCTGGTCAAGCTGGACGTGTTGATCAACGGCGACAAGGTCGATGCCCTGGCCCTGATCGTGCACCGCGACAATGCCGCCTACAAAGGCCGCGCATTGACCGAAAAGATGAAGGAACTGATCCCTCGGCAGATGTTCGATGTGGCGATCCAGGCAGCCATTGGCGGCCAGATCATCGCGCGGACAACCGTCAAGGCGCTCAGAAAGAACGTACTGGCCAAGTGCTACGGTGGTGACGTCAGCCGTAAGAAGAAGCTGCTGGAGAAGCAGAAGGCCGGTAAGAAACGCATGAAGCAGGTGGGTAACGTGGAGATTCCACAGGAAGCCTTCCTTGCCGTGCTCAGGTTGGATAGCTAGGTCCTATGTCGCTAAATTTCCCGCTGTTGCTCGTCATCGCCGTCGCCGTCTGCGGTCTGTTGGGTCTGATCGACCTGCTGTTCCTGGCCCCGCGCCGGCGGGCGGCGATCGCCAACTACCAGGGCAGCGTCAGCCAGCCCGAAATGGCCGTGGTCGAACGCCTGAACAAGGAGCCCTTGCTGGTCGAGTACGGCAAGTCGTTCTTCCCGGTGCTGTTCATCGTGCTGGTGCTGCGTTCGTTCCTGGTCGAGCCGTTCCAGATCCCGTCGGGGTCGATGAAGCCGACGCTGGAAGTGGGCGACTTCATCCTGGTGAACAAGTTCTCCTACGGCATTCGCCTGCCGGTGATCGACAAGAAGGTCATCGAGGTGGGCGATCCGCAGCGCGGGGATGTGATGGTGTTCCGCTACCCAAGCGACCCCAACGTCAACTACATCAAGCGTGTGGTCGGACTGCCGGGCGACGTGGTGCGCTACACCAGCGACAAGCGACTGTTCGTCAACGGCCAGTCGATCGCCGAGCAACTGGTCGGCAGCGAGCCGGGTACCCTGGGCAGCGCCGAGCTGTACAAGGAAAAGCTCGGTGAAGCCGAGCACCTGATCCGCAAGGAAATGACCCGCTACCGCATGCCGCCGGACCAGCAATGGACCGTGCCGGCCGGTCATTACTTCATGATGGGCGACAACCGCGACAACTCCAACGACAGCCGCTTCTGGGATGACCCGAATATTCCCAAGGAGCTGCACGGCATGGTTCCTGACCGGAACATCGTCGGCAAGGCGTTCGCGGTGTGGATGAGCTGGCCGGAGCCGAAACTCAGCCACTTCCCGAACCTGTCGCGGGTCGGGCTGATCCATTGAGTAACGACGGCGCTGTCCACGGACAGCGCCGATTGCATTTCTGACATAGGCTGTGTTCTCAGGGAGCGAGAGCTTTCGCCGTTTCCGGCGACAGACCGCAGTCAAACCGTCTTTCAGGATGTTGATTTGAACAACGCGTTGAACATTGCACGGGTGGCCCCATGAGCGCTTCCCTGGCCCGCCTGGAGCGCAAGCTCGGCTACACCTTCAAGAACCAGGACCAGATGCTGCTGGCCCTGACCCATCGCAGCTATGCCGGGCGCAATAACGAGCGCCTGGAATTCCTTGGCGATGCCATCCTCAACTTCGTGGTCGGCGAGGCGCTGTTCGAGCGCTTCCCGCAGGCCCGCGAAGGCCAGCTGTCGCGCCTGCGTGCACGCCTGGTCAAGGGCGAGACCCTGGCCCGTCTGGCCCGTGGCTTCGACCTGGGCGAGTACCTGCGCCTAGGCTCGGGCGAACTCAAGAGCGGTGGCTTTCGTCGCGAGTCGATCCTCGCCGACGCCCTCGAGGCCCTGATCGGCGCCATCTACCAGGACGCCGACATGCAGACCGCCCGCGAGCGTATCCTGGCCTGGCTGACCGATGAGTTCGACGGGCTGACCCTGGTCGACACCAACAAGGACCCCAAGACCCGCCTGCAGGAGTTCCTGCAGTCGCGTGCCTGCGAGCTGCCACGCTACGAAGTGGTGGACATCCAGGGCGAACCGCACTGCCGGACCTTCTTCGTCGAATGCGAAGTGGTCCTGCTGAACAAGAAAAGCCGCGGCCAGGGCGTGAGCCGGCGTATCGCCGAGCAGGTCGCCGCTGCCGCCGCATTGATCGCCCTGGGCGTGGAGAATGGCAATGACTGAGAACACTTCGACCCGCTGCGGCTATGTCGCCATTGTCGGTCGCCCCAACGTGGGCAAGTCCACGCTGCTCAACCACATCCTCGGGCAGAAGCTGGCGATTACCTCGCGCAAGCCGCAGACCACCCGCCACAACATGCTCGGTATCAAGACCGAGGGTGACGTGCAGGCGATCTATGTCGATACCCCCGGCATGCACAAGGCCAACGACAAGGCGCTCAACCGCTACATGAACCGCAACGCCTCGGCGGCCCTCAAGGACGTCGACGTGGTGATCTTCGTGGTCGACCGTACCAAGTGGACCGACGAGGACCAGCTTGTGCTGGAGAGGGTGCAGTACGTCACCGGCCCGTTGATCATTGCGGTCAACAAGACCGACCGCATGGAAGAGAAGTCCGAGCTGATCCCGCATCTGCAATGGCTGCAGGAACAACTGCCGAACGCCGAAGTGATGCCGATCTCCGCGCAGCAGGGGCACAACCTCGAAGCGCTGGAAGCCCAGATCGCCAAGCACCTGCCGGAGAACGAACACTTCTTCCCGGAAGACCAGATCACCGACCGCAGCAGCCGCTTCCTCGCCGCCGAACTGGTGCGCGAGAAGATCATGCGCCAGCTGGGCGCGGAGCTGCCGTACCAGATCACCGTGGAAATCGAGGAGTTCAAGCAGCAGGGCCATGTGCTGCATATCCATGCGCTGATCCTGGTCGAGCGTGACGGGCAGAAGAAGATCATCATTGGCGACAAGGGCGAGCGTATCAAACGCATCGGTTCCGAGGCGCGCAAGGACATGGAAGTGCTGTTCGACTCCAAGGTCATGCTCAACCTGTGGGTCAAGGTCAAGGGTGGCTGGTCCGACGACGAGCGCGCCCTGCGGTCGCTGGGTTACGGCGACCTGTAAAGCCTGTACCCCCTCTGTAGGAGCGGCCTTGTGCCGCGAAAGGGTCGCGCAGCGGCCCCAAGATCTCGATTACTACGTGGGTCTTGGGGCCGCTGCGCGACCCTTTCGCGGCACAAGGCCGCTCCTACATGGGTTGCGTCAAACCTGGGTTCAGAGATCGTCATGGAACAACCAGCCCCCCAACCCGCCTACGTGCTGCACAGCCGCCCCTACAAGGAAACCAGCGCGCTGGTGGACTTCCTCACCCCCCAGGGGCGGGTGCGGGCGGTGCTGCGCCGGGCGCGGGGCAAGGGTGGCAGCCTGGTGCGGCCGTTCGTGCCGCTGGAAGTCGAACTGCGCGGGCGCGGCGAACTGAAGAACGTCGGCCGCCTGGACAGCTCCGGCATTGCCGCCTGGCTGCATGGCGACGCGCTGTTCAGCGGACTCTACCTCAATGAGCTGCTGATGCGCCTGTTGCCCGCCGAGGCGCCGCACCCGGCGTTGTTCGAACACTACACCCTGACCTTGCAGGCCCTGGCCGCCGGGCGGCCGCTGGAGCCGTTGCTGCGCTCCTTCGAATGGCGCCTGCTGGACGAGCTGGGTTATGCCTTCGCTTTGGATCATGACGTCAACGACAGCGCCGTCGTCGCCGAGGGGCTCTATCGCCTGCAGGTGGACGCTGGCCTTGAGCGGGTCGAGCTGTTCCAGCCCGGGCTGTTCAAGGGCAGCGAGCTGCTGGCCCTGGCCCAGGCCGATTGGGAGGCGCCCGGCGCCTTGCTCGCCGCCAAGCGCCTGATGCGCCAGGCCCTGGCGGTGCACCTGGGGCCCAAGCCGCTGGTCAGCCGGGAACTGTTTCGCAAGCGCTGATCAGCACGTATGCTGTGGCCCTCAACCTTCAGGAGTGCCCCTTCGTGACTCACAGCAACCGCATGCTTCTCGGCGTCAACATCGACCACGTGGCGACCTTGCGCCAGGCCCGGGGCACCCGCTATCCGGACCCGGTCAAGGCCGCCCTGGACGCCGAGGAAGCGGGTGCCGACGGCATCACCGTGCACCTGCGCGAAGACCGCCGGCATATCCAGGAGCGCGACGTGCTGCTGCTCAAGGACGTGCTGCAGACCCGCATGAACTTCGAGATGGGCGTCACCGAAGAGATGATGGCCTTCGCCGAGAAGATCCGCCCGGCGCATATCTGTCTGGTGCCGGAAACCCGCCAGGAACTGACTACCGAAGGCGGCCTCGATGTGGCCGGCCAGGAAGCGCGGATCAAGGCGGCGGTCGAGCGCCTGTCGCGCACTGGCGCCGAGGTGTCGCTGTTCATCGATGCCGACGAGCGGCAGATCGAGGCTTCGCGCCGTGTCGGCGCGCCGGCCATCGAGCTGCACACCGGCCGCTATGCGGACGCCGAGACACCGACCGAGGTGGCAGAGGAGCTCAAGCGTATTGTCGATGGCGTGGCATTTGGCGTTAGCCAGGGCCTGATCGTCAATGCCGGCCATGGCCTGCACTACCACAACGTCGAGGCCGTGGCCGCGATCAAGGGCATCAACGAACTGAACATCGGCCACGCGCTGGTGGCCCATGCGCTGTTTGTCGGTTTCAAGGCGGCGGTAGCAGAGATGAAGGCACTGATCGTCGCCGCTTCGCGCTGATCAGCGCTCTTCAGTACCGGCCCTTTCGCGGGTAAACCCGCTCCCACAGGTACTGGGCAAGCCCCAGGGCTGGTGAGATCCCTGTGGGAGCGGGTTTACCCGCGAAGAGGCCGGCGCTGGCGGTGGATCACTCGGCCTGGAACACCAGGGTGAAGCGAGTCGGGCCCGCTGGTTGGCTCTGAACCTCCACCCGCCCCCCATGCAACTGCATGATCGACTTCACGATCGCCAGCCCCAACCCCGTCCCGCCTTCCAATCGCGAACGCCCGGCCCCGGCCCTGTAGAACCGCTCGAACAGGTGCGGCAAATGCGCCTCGCCAATCCCCGGCCCGCGATTTTCCACCCACACGCAGACCTGGTCACCGACTCGCTCAATCCCCACGGCCACCGGCTGGCCTTCAGGGCCATGGCGAATCGCATTGCTCAGCAGGTTCGACAGCGCCCGCTGGAACATCAGCTTGTCCGCCATCGCGGTACCCCAGCCTTGCAAGTGCAGGGAGATGCCCTTGAGCTCGGCGCTGAAGGTGAACAGCTCACTCACCCGCGCCACTTCGTCTGCCAGCGCCACAGGGGTCAGTGCCACCTGGGTCTGCGGCTGGCTGACCTGGGCCAGGAACAGCATGTCGTTGATGATGCGGTTGAGCCGGGTCAGCTCTTCGACGCTGTCCTCCAGCGCCTCGCGATACTTGTCGCCATCACGCTCGCGGGCCAGGGTCACCTGGGCCTTGCCCATCAGGTTGCCGATCGGCGTGCGCAGTTCGTGGGCCAGGTCGTCGGAAAACTGCGACAGCTGGCGCACGCCCTGGTCGAGCCGGTCGAGCATGACGTTGATGGCACGGGCCAGGTCGGCCAGCTCGGCAGGCAGGCCCTCGTCCGGCAGGCGATGCGCCAGGTCCTGGGTCGAGACCTGCCCGGCGATCCGGCGAAAGTGCCGCAGCGGGCGCAGGCCGCGCTGCACCAGCTTCCACGCGGCGATGCCGATCAGCACCAGCAGCAGCGGCAGGGCCAGCAGGGTCGAGTTCAGGTAGGCCTGCAACAGGCTGTTGTCATCGCTGCGGTTGAGCGACATCAGCACCTTGACCGGGGTGTCGTCGCGCAGGCGCATCAGGCGGCTGGCAGTGAGGATCTGATTACCATCATCGTCGCGCCAGGTATGGAAGGTCAGCTGGTTGTCGGCCTCCTGGTTCAGCAGGTGCTGCGACTGCAGCGCCGGCCCCAGGCTGAGCAGGGCGGGGTGGCGGCCGTTGACGGCCAGCACGCTGAGGCTGAGGTTGTCGTGCCCCATGACCAGGTCGAGCAGGGGGTGGGCGCGGGCACCCAGATCGTCGCTGCGCAGATCGACGCGCAGGTTGTGTTCGACCTGTTGCATCTTGCGCGCCAGGTCCTTACGCGCCCGGCTGTCCAGCTCGTGGTCGAGGGCGAACACCGCCAGGCACGCCAGCAGCAAGACCAGCGCCGCGCCCAGCAAGGTGACGGTCAGGCCCAGGCGCAGCGACAGGCTGGAGCGCTTCACGTCCGTGCCTCGAGCACGTAGCCGACGCCGCGCAGGGTGTGGATCAGCTTGTCCTCGAACGGGTCGTCGATCTTTGCCCGCAGGCGGCGGATCGACACCTCCACCACGTTGGTGTCGCAGTCGAAGTTCATGTCCCACACCAGCGAGATGATCTGCGTGCGCGACAGCACCTCGCCGCTCTGGCGCATCAGCAGGTGCAACAGGGCGAATTCCTTGGCGGTCAGGTCGATGCGCTGGCCGCCGCGCCAGGCCCGGTGGCGGCCGGGGTCGAGTTCGAGGTCGGCGACCTTCAGCGTGCTTGGCTGCAGATGCTGGTCGTTGCGCCGCAACAGGCTGCGGATGCGCGCCAGCAGTTCGGGGAACTCGAAGGGCTTGAGCAGATAGTCGTCAGCGCCCAGGTCCAGCCCCTTGACCCGGTCGGCCAGGCGGCCATGGGCGGTGAGCATCATGATCCGCGTCGAGGATTCGGCGCGCAGGCGCTGCAGCACGCCCCAGCCATCGAGCCCGGGCAGGTTGACATCGAGGATCACCAGGTCGTACGCCTGCTGGCGGGCCAGGTGCAGGCCGTCGGTGCCGGTGTGGGCGCAATCGACCACGTAGCCGTTCTCGCGCAGGCCCTGTTGCAGGTAGTCGGCGGTGCGGGGTTCGTCCTCGATGATCAGTAGGCGCATGGTCGGGCTCTGTGTGGAAAGGGGGCGATTCTCGACCCTGTAGTGACATCAGGGTCAAGCGGCGAGGATGTTACTGGATGCGAATGGGCAAGCGGCGGGAATAACGGATTTGTAATACGCGGGTCATGTGCCTGACAGGGCGATCCTGTGCGAGCGGGCTTGCCCCGCGATGCGGTTGTCTTGCAGGACTGTAATGTCCGCCTCACCTTGGCGTTAGCTGCCGCTTGCGATGATGGCCCTGTCGAAACGGTTAACACGAGGCAAGCACGATGAACCTGACCAAGTACCTGCTGCTGGCGATTCTCGCCTTGGGCAGCACCAGTGTTTTCGCCGAGGGTGGCGCGGAACGTTCGAAGCAATTCTGGCAAGCGTTCCGCGACGACCAGGCTCGCCTGCACGGCGACAAGCAGCAGGCGCTGGCCGAGCGCGAGGCCGAGGAAAAGGCCCGCGAACTGGCCAAGGACTGAGTACCACACACCTGCACCGCGACAGCTCCTCGGCGCAGGTGACCCTGGGCGCCCGAACGGGCGCCTTTTTTTATTTGCGTGCCAGCAATGTGGCGCGACGCGGGGCCGGCAGGCCTTCGACGGTCTTGCCGTGGTCGTTCGGGTCGAGGAAGTCGCCCAGCGACTGGTAGCGCATCCACTCGGTGCTGCGCTGCTCCTCGATGCTGGTGACGCTGACATCGACGCAGCGCACATCGCTGAAGCCGGCGCGGCGCAGCCAGCGCTCCAGGGCCGGCACCGACGGCAGGAACCAGACGTTGCGCATCTGCGCGTAGCGATCCTCGGGTACCAGCACCTGGTTTTCGTCACCCTCGATCACCAGGGTTTCCAGCACCAGTTCACCGCCCTTGACCAGGCAGTCCTTGAGCGCCAGCAGGTGCTCGATGGGCGAGCGGCGGTGGTAGAACACGCCCATGGAGAACACGGTGTCGAAGCCTTCGAGGTTGGCCGGCAGCTCTTCGAGGGCGAACGGCAGGTGCCAGGCCGGCAGTTCAGGCAGGTACTGCTGCACGGCCTGGAACTGGCAGAAGAACAGCCAGTTGGGGTCCACGCCGATGACCATGTCGGCGCCGGCGCCGAGCATACGCCACTGGTAGTAGCCGTTGCCGCAGCCGACGTCGAGCACACGCTTGCCCTTGAGGTCCAGGTGCGGGCCGACCCGCGACCATTTCCAGTCCGAGCGCCATTCGGTGTCGACATGCACGCCGAACAGGTCGAACGGGCCCTTGCGCCAGGGCGACAGGCCCATCAGCGCCTGGCGCATCTGCGCCCGGGTGGCGTCGTCGCAGGTGCAGTCCAGGCGCAGGCCGTCGACCAGGTCGATCTCGCTCGGGGTCAGCTGCGGCAGTGCCTCGAGGGCGCCACGCCAGCGGTCGAGGTCGCCGTGGCCCTTTTCCAGCTTGGCTTCGAGTTGCGCCTGCAGGCCCTGGGACCAGGTGGCAAGGGGCGTGCCCGCCAGGCGGCGGACGAGGGGGGACAGATCGATCATGGCAGGGCTATCAGCGAGGCGAAGTTGAGGCATTGGAACCAGGGCACGACCTTGGAGAAACCGGCAGCGCGCAGGCGCTGTTCATGGGTCTCCAGGGTGTCGGGCTTCATCACGTTCTCGATGGCACTGCGCTTCTGGGCGATTTCCAGTTCGCTGTAGCCATTGGCACGCTTGAAGTCCAGGTGCAGTTCGTTGAGCAGGTCCTGCTCCTGCGCGTCGGTGAAGCGCAGTTTTTCCGAGAGGATCAGCGCACCGCCCGGCAACAGGGCCTGGCGGATGCGGCCCAGCAGCTCCAGGCGCTGCTCGGGGGCGACGAACTGCAGGGTGAAGTTCATCGCCACCACCGAGGCGGGCTCGAAGGGCAGGGCGAGGATGTCGGCCTCCAGCACCTGCACCGGCAGCAGCTCCTGGAACATCGAGTCCTGGGCGGTGAGGTACTGGCGGCAGCGCTCGACCATGGCCGCGGAGTTGTCCACCGCGATGACCCGGCAGCCGTCCGTGCGCACATGGCGACGCAGCGCCTGGGTCACCGCGCCCAGCGAGGCGCCGAGGTCGTACAGCGCGGAGTTCGGCTGGGCGAAGCGCGCGGCCAGCACGCCGAGGTTCTCGACGATGGTCGGGTAACCGGGCACCGAGCGCTTGATCATGTCCGGGAACACCTGCACCACGTCTTCGTTGAAGACGAAGTCGGGCACCTGCTCCAGGGGTTGGGCGAATAGGCGGTCGGGTTGTTTGCTCACGGGTGGGTCCAGGCGGCTGGCAATCTACAGGGGCGGCATTCTAGCCAAACCACGGCAAGCTTGCATGATTCGCTGACCGGCGCCGCCCGCTTACTTGACCCGGATGGCGCAATCGAAGGTCTGCACCGGGCGCACTTCCGGGGCCCACGGCTGCTGGTAGACCAGGATCAGGTGACCCTCGCCGGCGGCCTTGGCCTGGAAACGCCAGGTGGAAAGCCCGCCGCTGCCGACGATGCCGGCTTGTTCCGGTGAGTTGTATACCTCGGGGCCGAGGCTGCGCAGGATCTCCGGGGCCGGGTTCTGCAGCAGCCAGCGGTAGCCGGTGGTGGGGTTGCTGGGCAGCGTGAGGGTCATGGTCTGGCCGACGACCAGACGCTTGGGGCACTCGCTGTCGCCGTCCAGTTCGACGGTGTGTTGCGGGTGCTGGGCGCAGGCGGTGAGCAGGGCCAGGCCCAGGGGGACGAGCAGACGAGGGGCGATCATGTTGGCTCCTGAGGCTGAAGTTGCCTGAGGATAACCGAAGCTGTCGGAAGTTTGTGTGGTCTGTGCGGGCCAGATCGCGGGGCAAGCCCGCTCCTACAGGTTCCTGCAGGAGCTGGCTTGGGCTTTTTAGAACAGCACTTTCGCCACGTCGGCAAAGCGCTTGGCGAAATGCACGGTCAAACCGTCTTTCAGGTATTCGGGCAACTCTTCGAAGTCACCGCGGTTGGCCTCCGGCAGGATCAGTTCGAAGATCTTCTGCCGGCGCGCCGCGATCACCTTCTCGCGCACCCCGCCGATCGGCAGCACCTGGCCGGTCAGGGTCAGCTCGCCGGTCATCGCCACGCCCTTTTTCGGCGCCTGGTCACGGGCCAGCGACAGCAGGGCGCTGGCCATGGTCACGCCGGCGCTGGGGCCGTCCTTCGGCGTGGCGCCTTCAGGGACATGCAGGTGGATGAAGGCCTCGTTGAAATAACCCGGCGTACCGCCGAACTGCTTCAGGTTCGAGCTGACGTAGCTGTAGGCGATCTCCGCCGACTCCTTCATCACCTCGCCCAGCTGTCCGGTGAGCTTGAGGCCACGACTGAGGGTATGGATGGGGGTGGCTTCGATGGGCAGGGTCGCACCGCCCATGCTGGTCCAGGCCAGGCCGGTGATCACGCCCTTGCCGGCCAGCACCTGTTCGCTGCGGAACACCGGCATGCCCAGGGCGGGCTCCAGGTCCTTGGCGGCAATCCTGATCTTGGCCTCGGGGTCCTCGAGCAGCTTGACCACCGACTTGCGCACCAGCTTGCCCAGCTGTTTTTCCAGCTGCCGCACCCCGGCTTCGCGGGCGTAGCCTTCGATCACTGCGCGCAGGGCGGCGTCGTTGATGCCCAGGCTGGCCTTGGACACGCCGGCCTTCTCCAGTTGCTTGGGCCACAGGTGACGCTTGGCGATGGCCAGCTTCTCTTCGGTGATGTAGCCGGACAGGCGGATCACTTCCATGCGGTCGAGCAAGGGGCCGGGGATCGAGTCGAGGGTGTTGGCGGTGCAGACGAACAGCACCTTGGACAGGTCCAGGCGCAGGTCCAGGTAATGGTCGAGGAAGTCGACGTTCTGCTCGGGGTCGAGGGTCTCCAGCAGCGCCGAGGCCGGGTCGCCCTGGTAGCTCTGGCCCATCTTGTCGATCTCGTCGAGCATGATCACCGGGTTCATCACCTCGACTTCCTTCAGCGCCTGCACCAGCTTGCCCGGCTGGGCGCCGATATAGGTGCGGCGGTGGCCCTTGATCTCGGCCTCGTCGCGCATGCCGCCGACACTGAAGCGGTAGAACGGCCGGCCCAGGGATTCGGCGATGGACTTGCCGATGCTGGTCTTGCCCACGCCCGGCGGGCCCACCAGCAGCACGATGGAGCCGCTGATCTCACCCTTCCAGGCGCCCACGGCGAGGAACTCGAGGATACGTTCCTTGATGTCGTCCAGGCCCGCGTGGTGGCGGTCGAGCACCTTGCGCGCGTGCTTGAGGTCGAGCTTGTCCTTGCCGTACACGCCCCAGGGCAGGGCCGTGGCCCATTCCAGGTAGTTGCGGGTAACGGCGTACTCCGGCGAGCCGGTCTCGAGGATGGCCAGCTTGCCCATCTCTTCGTCGATGCGTTTTTTCGCCTGGTCAGGCAGGGTCTTGCCCTCCAGGCGCTGCTGGAACTGCTCCAGGTCGGCGCTGCGGTCGTCCTTGGTCAGGCCCAGCTCCTGCTGGATGACCTTGAGCTGCTCCTTGAGGAAGAACTCGCGCTGGTGCTCGCCGATCTGCCGGTTCACCTCGGCGGAGATCTCGTTCTGCAGCCGGGCCACCTCGACTTCCTTGCGCAGCATCGGCAGGACCTTTTCCATGCGCTTGAGCATGGGCACGCAGTCGAGCACTTCCTGCAGCTGGTTGCCGGTGGCCGAGGTGAGGGCGGCGGCAAAGTCGGTCAGTGGCGACGGGTCGTTGGGGCTGAAGCGGTTGAGGTAGTTCTTCAGCTCTTCGCTGTACAGCGGGTTGAGCGGCAGCAGCTCCTTGATCGCGTTGATCAGGGCCATGCCGTAGGCCTTGACCTCGTCGGTGGGCTCGGCCGGCTGGCGTGGGTAGTCGACTTCCACCAGGTAGGGCGGGCGATGGTGCTTGAGCCAGGTGCGGATGCGCACCCGGGTCAGGCCCTGGGCGACGAACTGCAGCTTGCCGCCTTCGCGGCTGGCGTGGTGCACCTTCACCAGCGTGCCGTACTCGGGCAGGGCCTTGGTGTCGAAGTGGCGGTGGTCTTCCGGCGGGGTGTCCATGAAGAACAGCGCCAGGGAGTGGTGCGGGGTCTTGGCGACCAGGTCGAGGGTTTCGGCCCAGGGTTCTTCGTTGACGATCACCGGCAGCACTTGCGCGGGGAAGAACGGGCGGTTGTGGATCGGGATCACGTAGACCTTGTCCGGCAGCTGCTGGCCGGGCAGGGCGAGGTGGTGGCCGGGGGTGGCCGAGGTATCGAGGTGTTCGACTTCGCTGTGTTCGTCGGGATGTTCCGGGAAATCCTGCTGGTCGCTCATGGGGCACCTGCGTGAATGGCTATGGTGCTTAGATGGGGCAGGGGAGGATGGGTTTCAATGGTAGACGAACGGGGTGAAACCATCGCGGGGCAAGCCCGCTCCCACGAGCCCCATACAGGCTGCGTGGGAGCGGGCTTGCCCCGCGATGAGGCTTACTCGGCTAGTTTGTAAGCGATGATGTAATCACCCATGCGGGTGCCCAGCGAGCCATGGCCGCCGGCGGTCACCAGCACGTACTGCTTGCCGTCCTTGCCGGTGTAGGTCATCGGCGTGGCCTGGCCGCCTGCCGGCAGGCGGCCCTTCCACAGCTCCTGGCCGTTCTTCACGTCATAGGCGCGCAGGTACTGGTCCAGGGTGCCGCTGAGGAAGCCCACGCCACCGGCGGTGACGATCGAGCCACCCATGCTCGGCACGCCCACCGGCATACCGATCGGCACCGGGGTGCTGTCGCGGGTGGTGCCGTTCTTGTGCTTCCACACCACCTTGTTGGTGAACAGGTCGATGGCCGCCACATAGCCCCAGGCTGGCGCCTGGCACGGGATGCCCAGCGGCGACATGAACGGGTGCATGGTTACCGCGTATGGCGCGCCGGCGTTCGGCTGCACGCCGCTGGTCTCGCTTTCGCGCTTGCTGCCTTCGGCTACCTGCTCACGCGGGATCATCTTCGACACGAAGGCCATGTAGTTCGGCGAGGTGAAGAGGATCTGGCGCACCGGGTCGACCGACACGCTGCCCCAGTTGAACACGCCGACGTTGCCCGGGTAGACCAGGCTGCCCTGCTCGGACGGCGGGGTGTACTGGCCTTCGTAGCGCAGGCTGCGGAACTGGATGCGGCAGAGCATCTGGTCGAACGGCGTGGCGCCCCACATGGCCTGTTCGGTCAGCTCGGGGCCGAGCAGGTTGAGGTCGGAGCGGGCCTGGGTCGGCGCGGTGTGGTCGCCTTTCACGGCGCCCTGCGGTACCGGGATCTCGCGGATCGGCACGATCGGCGTGCCGTCGCGGCGGTCGAGCACGTACAGGCTGCCTTGCTTGGTCGGCACGATGACCGCCGGCTTGACGCCGTCGTCGGTCTTCAGGTGAACCAGGGTCGGCTGGCTGCCAACGTCCATGTCCCACAGGTCGTGGTGGGTGAACTGGTAGTTCCAGCGCGCCTTGCCGGTGGCCAGGTCCAGGGCGACGATGCCGGCGCTGTATTTCTCGGCGCCGGGAGTGCGGTCGGCGCCCCACTGGTCGGGGGTCTGGTTGCCCAGCGGCAGGTAGATCATGCCGAGGTCTTCATCGACGCTGGCGATCGACCACATGTTGGCCGAGTTGCGGCTGTACATTTTCCCGTCGGCCAGGGGCTTGGTGTCGTCCGGGTTGTTGCTGTCCCAGTTCCACACCAGGTGGCCGTCGTGCACGTCGTAGGCGCGGATCACGCCGGACGGCTCGTTGGTCGACTCGTTGTCGGTGACGTGGCCACCGATGATCACCAGGCTACGGGTGATCGCCGCCGGCGAGGTGGAGTAGTAGCCACCGGCGGTGAACGGGCCGATGCCGCGGGTCAGGTCGATCACGCCCTGGTTGGCGAAGCCTTCGCAGACCTTGCCGGTGTCGGCGTTGATGGCGATCAGGCGGGCGTCGGCGGTGGGCAGGTAGAGGCGGCGCGGGCAGGCCTGGGCCACGGCCTGGCCTGCGTCGGTGATCTTCGGCGCGGGGCTGCCGTCACGGCTGACGTAGCTGTTCTCGTCGTAGTACGAGACGCCGCGGCAGGTCATGTGGGCGAAGCCCTTGAAGGTGCCGGTGGGGCTCTTGACCTGCGGGTCGTAGCGCCAGATCTCGGCGCCGGTGTCCGGGTCCAGGGCCAGCAGGCGGCTGTGGGCGGTGCACGCATAGAGCATGCCGTTGACCTTCAGCGGGGTGTTCTGGTTGGTCAGCTCCACCGGGTCGTTTTCGCTCGGCAGGTCACCGGTGCGGATGCGCCAGGCCTCTTCCAGGCGGTAGGCGTTCTGCGGGGTGATCTGGCGCAGCGGCGAGTAGCGGTCGCCGTGTTCGGTGCGGCCGTAGGCCTGCCATTCACCGTCCGGCATGGCCGGGGCGGCGCTGCCCATCTCGCTGTTGTCGCGGGTGAACTCGCCACGGATCTCGCCCGGGTGGGTGAACTGACTGGCCACGGCGGTGGCGCCGGAGGCGACCACGGCGACGCTGAGCAGGGCGGTGTTGACCTTCGACGCGGGGCCGACCAGCGGGCGGCGCGCCCACGGCAGCAGCAGGACCACGCCGATGGCGAACCAGATGGCCAGGCGCGGCACCAGTTGCCACCAGTCCAGGCCGACTTCCAGCAGCGCCCAGGCGGTGCTACCCAGCAGCACCAGGCCATACAGGCCCAGGGCGATGCGGCGCTTGGCCAGCAGCAGGATGCCGGACAGGGCGAAGCCGATACCGGCAATCAGGTAGTAAAGCGAGCCACCCAGCTGGCTCAGCTTGATGCCGCCGGCCAGCAGGGCCAGGCCCATCAGCAGCAGCAGAACGCCCATCAGGCGCGGTAGCCAGCGGGTTCCATTCTTGGCACCGTCAGTGCTCATCGTCTGTTCTCCGTAGTGTGAAAGGGTCGGGTTAGAAACTGCTCTGGATCTTCAGGCCACCGATCAGGGCGTCGTCGACCCGCGACACCCCGCCCGGATGGCGGATGTACTGCAGGTTCGGGCGCACGGTGAGCCAGTCGGCCAGGTGGATGCCGTAATAGAGTTCGGCGCTGTACTCGGTGTCCTGCACGGGCAGGAAGCCGGGGTTGTCGTAGTCGTCCAGGCCGTTGGTCTGGTTGATGAGGCGGGCGTTCTTGCGGTAGCCGGGATTGACGTGCACGCGGGCCAGGGCGAATCCGATGTCGTCCTTGGCGCGGGCATCGAAGGGCCCCTTGTAAACCACACCTGCCTGCACATAGTTGTCGATGGCATTGGTCTTCTTGTCGTGCACCGTGGCATTGGCGAACAGGCTCAGGCCACGCGACTGGTCCGAGGCCAGCGCGGTAACCTGCTGCTGGGCGCCCAGCCACAGGCCATGCTTGCTCGAGCTGCTGCGGTAGGCGGCGCCGCTGATGGCGGCTGGCGCGCCGTTGCTGTCCTTGAGTACATCCTGTGCCTTGGCATTACTGTAGTAGTAGCCGGCGCGATATTCCCCTTTCAGGCCATTGACCCGCGGGCTCCAGACCAGTTCGACCGGCATCACCGCGCCTTGGGTGCCGCTGCCGCTGAGCTTGAAGCCGTTGCCGCTCTCGAGGTTGGAGGGGTTCTGCTCGAACACGCCGACCTGGGCGTAGAGTTCGTCGTTCAGGTTGTAGCGCACGCGCAGGGCCCACTGGCTGACCGGCCAGTTGTACCAGATGCCACCGACCCAGTTGCCCACCTGCGAGCCGCAGAACGCCAGGTTCTGGAAGTCGCAGGGGAAGCTGTTGAAGTCCTCGCCTTCGCCGAAGCGGCCGAATTTCACGTCCAGCGCGCCATCGAAGTACTTCTGCTTGATCCACATCTGGGTCAGTCGCCAGGTCTCGCCACGGCCCCAGACTTCCTGCGCCGAGGTGAAGCCACCGACACGCGGGTCGTTGATGCGATCGTTGCTGATGTTGTCGCCATGGCGCTCGGTGACGGTCAGCTGGAACTCGGTGTCGTGCCAGCCAAGGATCTTTTGCAGGTCCATGTTCACGCCGAAGGTGAACTGGTCGCTGTAGCGCGCAGCGCGGTCGTGGCTGTAGCCGCCGTGCAGGTTGCTGCCCATCTCGCCGGTGTAGCCGAGGGTGAAGTCATAGCCTTTTTCCAGCAGCTCGCTGCGGGTCCCGCCCCAGTCGCCGAGCATCCACGGCGAGTCCTTGGCGAACATCTCGCTGGCGCTGGTGGTGGGGGACAGGGCGCCGAGCAGGGTGGCGAGGGCGAGGCCGGAGTAGCGGGTATTGGGCAGCTGGAGCATGAGATAGCGCTATCTTTTGATTGTTGAGGAAACGGCAAGCGCAACGAAGTGCGAGATCTTCGAAGGGAAATGACTGCGTTGGGGATCGAGTGAAGCGATTCAGCTTGCGGCAGGGAGGATATAGGGGAAGTTGTAAGAAAAAAAGACAAAATGTCGCAGGGGATTGTTGCTCACTAGGTAACAGTTCGAGGTACAGGGGCCTCTGTGGGAGCGGGTTTACCCGCGAATGCAATGTTGAATCCACTAACGCATTCGCGGGTAAACCCGCTCCCACAGAGGAGCCTTAGAAGGAAGTGCGCAGTCCCACCTGCACACTGCGCCCCGGCGCCGGCGCGATATCGCGCAGGATCGAGCTGGCATAGCGCACGGTCTGGTCGGTGAGGTTCTCGCCGCGCACGAAGGCCAGCCATTCACTCTGGCCGATGTCGAAGCGATACCCCAGGCTGGCGCCGAGGGTGGTGTAACCGTCTGTGCGGGTCTCGTTGGCCGGTTTGCGGTGCTGTGACGCGGCGTGCTGTACATCGACCCGCGCCTGCCAGCGGTCCAGCTCCCAGACCAGGCCACTGTTCAGGCGCAGCGGCGCGATGCGCGGCAGCGGCTCGCCGCTGTCGAGGTTCTTGGCCCGGGTGTAGTCGCCGGACAGTTCCAGGGCGAAGCTGCCGTAGCGGTTTTCCAGCAGTTGCCAGCGATCCTGGGCCTCGATGCCGTAGAAGCGTGCTCGCACGCCCTGGTAGGCATACTCGGGGATATCGCCGTGATCATGGTCGTGATCGTGGTCATGATCGTCGTGGCCGTGATCATGGCCTTCACGCAGGTTGCCGGTGCCGATCAGGCCGATGTAGTTGCGAAAGTGGCTGTAGAACACGCCGACGCTGCCCTTGTGGGTGCCGTTGTCAAAGCGCAGGGCCAGGTCGGTGGAGATGGCCTTTTCCTTGTTCAGGTTCGGATCGCCGATCTCGTAGGCGCCGGTGGCCACGTGGGCACCGTTGGCGTACAGCTCGTAGAAGGTCGGCGCGCGCTCGGTATAGCCGAGGTTGGCGGCCAGCGACCAGATCGGGTCGAGCTGGTACACCGCGCCCGAGGACAGGCTGAAGGCGTTGAAGCTGCTGGCGCTGTCGGCCCCGGCGAAGTTCTCGTTGCCCTTGGCGTCCGGATCGACCCGGGTGTGCTCCAGGCGCGCGCCCAGGCTCAGGTTGAGCCGTTCGCTGGCCTGCCATTGTTCGAGCAGGAACAGCGCCAGGCTGTCGGTGTCGGTGTGCGGGACAAAGGCTTCCTCGCCCAGCGCGGAGAACTCGTTGCGGCTGACCTGGGCGCCGATCACGCCCTCGACCGGGCCCAGCGGCTGGTGACGGGCCTCGATGCGCGCCTCGTAGCCCTTGTTCTTGAAGGTGGTGTGCACCTCGCCGCTTTCGATTTCGCGGTGCTGGTAGTCGGTGTAGCCGGCATCGACCTTGACCGAACTGAACGGCCCGTCGAGGTCGCGCAGTTCCGAGGCGAAGCCGTAGTGGTCCTGCTGCATGTCCAGGCGCACGCCGGGCTCGGCCACCGAGCCGTAGTTGCTGTCGTAGCGGCTGTAGGACAGGCCGGTATAGCCGTGGTCCCAGTGGTAGGAGCCGCCGATCGCACCGCCGTCCTGACGGCCGTCGCTGTTTTTCAGGCGATGCTTGCTGCCGGGCTCGTCGGCATCGCGGACTTTCGAACTGCGGGCGTAGCCGGGGATGCGCAGGTCGTTGAACTGGCGGCTGTTGGCGTCCAGGTGCAGGGCGAAGGCGCCGTTGCCGGCCTCAAGCTTGCCGGCACTGCTGCGGGTGGTGTCGGCGCCGCCGTAGCGCAGTTCGCCCGCGCCGTGGATGCCGTCGATGGGCGAGTCGGGGATGCGGTTGTCGAAGGTATTGACCACGCCGCCGATGGCGTTGCCGCCATACAGCAGCGCGGCCGGGCCGCGGACGATCTCGACCCGTTCGACGGTCACCGGGTCCAGTGGCACGGCGTGGTCATAGGACAGCGACGAGGCGTCCAGGGCGCCGACACCGTTGCGCAGTATGCGGATACGGTCGCCGTCCAGGCCGCGGATCACCGGGCGGCTGGCGCCGGGGCCGAACCAGGTGGAGGCGACGCCGGGCTGTTTGTTGAGGGTTTCCCCGAGGCTGCCGTGTTGCTGCTGCAGCAGGTCGTCGCCTTCGAGGACGGTGCTGGGCGCGGCCAGTTGGGCGTTGCCCAGCGGGTTGGCGGTGATCACCTGGGGTTGCAGCTCCACGGCCTGGCTGGAGGTGGAGGCCAGCCAGAGCGCGACGGCAAGGGGGGAGAGGTGCAGCGGCATGTGACGCATGGGGATGTGGCGTTCCTTGGCAGAATTGTTAATAGTTACTTTATAACATTTCATCACAAGCTGTTTGCCACTGGCCAGTACTTTGTGAGGTGACGCGTTTACCCTGTAGGAGCGGCCTTGCGCCGCGAAAGGGCCGCAAAGCGGCCCCAGGATCTTGGCCATGACCTATGTCGTCGGGGCTGCTTTGCAGCCCTTCGCGGCACAAGGCCGCTCCTACAGGGCACAGCGGTAGAGGCTGTAGATGCCACTACACTCGTGTAAGGTGCGCACCTTCCCGAACCTGGAGCACTGGCATGAGCACGGCCAATCACAACGCGCTGCACGGCAAGACCCTCGAGCAGATCCTCACCGAGCTGGTGGCGCACTACCAATGGCAGGGCCTGGCCGAGCGCGTCGACATCCGCTGCTTCAAGAGCGATCCAAGCATCAAGTCGAGCCTGACCTTCCTGCGCAAGACCCCGTGGGCACGGGAAAAGGTCGAGCAGCTGTACGTGAAGCTGCAGCGCAAAGGCTGATGCCGCGCCGCCCCTGGCTGACCCTGGCAGCCGTCCTCGGCTGGACCGGCCTGGCGATCCAGTTGTACCTGGTGCTGCTGGCGCGCTGGCAGGAGCAGGCCAGCCTGATCGGCGGGCTGGTCAACCTGTTCTGTTTTTTCACCGTGTTGAGCAACACGCTGGTGGCCACCGTGCTCAGCCAGGCCGCGTTCGGCCGCGAGTCGGCGGCCAGGCGCTGGTTCCTGTCGCCGGCGGTGAGCTCGTGCATCGCCGCGAGCATCCTGCTGGTGGCGCTGGCCTACAGCTTGTTGCTGCGCCACCTGTGGCAGCCCCAGGGCTGGCAGTGGCTGGCGGACGAACTGCTGCACGATGTGATGCCGCTGGTGTTCCTCCTGTACTGGTGGCTGGAGGTGCCCAAGGGGCGATTGCGGCTCTGGCACCTGGCGGCCTGGACGTTGTACCCGGCGTTGTATTTCGCCTTCGTGCTGCTGCGCGGGCATGAGATCGGGGTCTATCCCTATCCGTTCATCGATGTGGCACGGTTGGGATATGGGCAGGTGCTGGGCAATGCCCTGATGGTGCTGGCGGGGTTCTGGGGGATCGGGTTGGTACTGCTGGGGTTGGATCGCTGGCGCAGGCCTTCATGAGATTGCCGACCTCGCCATTCAGATCATGCGCAGCCCTGTAGGAGCGGCCTTGTGCCGCGAAAGGGCCGCGCAGCGGCCCCAGCAATTTGAGACCCCGGGGGCCGCTGCGCGGCCCTTTCGCGGCACAAGGCCGCTCCTACACCGGGGTGTGCAGATCCCGATCATTCGTCGTCGGCGGTACCGTCAGCTCGCCAGTAAGCCGCAGCCTTGAGGGCATCCTCGGGCACGCCTTTCTCCAGCAGCAGCGCCTTGGCCTGGCGGGTCAGTGCCTTCTCCAGCGCCACCCAGCCATACAACCGACCCTGGGGCAACGCCAGGTGCTTGACCCGCTCCAGCACATCCTCCTGGTGCCGACGCACCCAGATCACCTCGACCTGGGCCTTGCTCGTCAGCGCCTGGCGCTCCTGCTCGTCCTCGATCTGGATCACCGCCAGCACCTGGCGGCCCGCCGGCAGTTCCTCCAGGCGCCGGGCTATGGCCGGGATTGCCGTCTCGTCGCCGATCAGCAGGTAGCTGTCGAAGATATCCGGCACCACCATCGAGGCCCGCGGGCCGGCGATGTCCAAGGTCTGGCCGGGCGCGGCCTGGGCTGCCCAGGTGGAGGCGGGGCCATCGCCATGCAGGACGAAATCGATATCCAGCTGGTTGTTCACCAGGTCGATGCGCCGTGGTGTGTACTCGCGCATGGTCGGCCGGGCGCCGCCGTCGCGACCCAGGTTGCGCGCGTCGATGGCCTGTTGTTCCTCGGGGCTGCAGGCAAACAGCAGCTTGATGTGGTCGTCCGTGCCGACACTGGTGAAACCGGCCAGCTCCGCGCCACCGAGGGTGATGCGGCGCATGCGCGGGGTGAGGTCGGTGACCCGCAGCACTTCGAGACGGCGCTGGCGGATCTCGTGATTGACGCGATGAATAGTGTCGCTCATGGGGTGTTCTCCGTAACGGGGGTGGCCGGCCCGGAGGCGATGGCCTTGGCGGTGTCGTTGAGCAGGTTGCGCACCCGCTCGATCTCTTCGCTGGTCCAGCGGCCGCTGTGCATGTGCAGCGCGTGGCGCAGGTTGCCGACGGCTTCGTGGATTTCCGGCGGGCGGTCGTGGCCGCGCAGGGCGCGCTTGCTCACCTCGATGCGCATGCGCACGCCGTCGAGGGCGACGGCCTGTTCCTGCAAGGCACTGCGGCCGGCAGCGGTGATGGCATAGAGGCGTTTGCTGCCCTGGATGGCGCCGGTGACCAGCTCGGCTTCCTCGAGGTAGCTGAGGGTGGGGTAGATCACCCCGGGGCTGGGGCTGTAGCTGCCGTCGAAGAGGGTCTCGATCTGACGGATCAGGTCGTAGCCGTGGCCGGGTTGCTCGGCCAGCATCGACAGCATCAGCAGCTTCAGGTCGCCCGGGGCGAACACCCGCGGGCCACGTTCGCCGCGGCCGGGGCGGCGTTCGAAGGGGTCGTGGTCGCGCATGGGGAAGGGCTCCGTCTGTTAAGATATATCTCAAGATATTACTCAAGATATATCTAAAGACAAGCCTTCAAATGCAGATGATTATCATCTAATTTTTTGATAGTTCAGGACTGGCCCGCCACCTGCGGCGCCTTGCAGGCGGTGGGGTTGCCCGGCTCCAGGTACGGCATGAGGATCGGCGCCATGCCCTTGAGCACCTGCACCGGCAATGCCGAGGTGAACTTGAACGCTTCGGCCGAGCGCCCCGGGACAAACGCGGTGAGGGTGCCGAAGTGGTTGTCGCCGAGGAAGAACACGAAGGTCGCGGTGCGGTTCAGCGAACGCGAGCCGATCAGCCGGCCGCCGGCGCCGAAGCTTTCGATGCGGTTGTCGCCGGTGCCGGTCTTGCCGCCCATCACCAGCGGGGTGCCGTCGTGCAGCTTGAAGCTGCCGGAGATGCGCCGTGCGGTACCGGCGTCGACCACCTGCGACATGGCGCCCTTGAGCGCCCGGGCGACTTCCACCGGGAGGATCCGCTGGCCACGGTCCGGGTCGCTGATCAACTGCGTCTCGTAGGGGGTGTTCTGGGCGAAGTGCAGGGTGTCGATGCGCAGCGTGGGCAGGCGCACGCCGTCGTTCTGGATGATCCCGACCAGTTCGGACAGCGCCGCCGGGCGGTCGCCGGAGCTGCCGATGGCGGTGGCCAGCGACGGCACCAGGTGGTCGAACGGGTAGCCGACGCGCTTCCAGCGCTGGTGGATGTCGGTGAACGCCTCGATCTCGACCATGGTGCGGATACGGCTGTCGCGGGCGCCCTGGTGGCGGCTCTTGAACAGCCAGCTGTAGACCTCCTGACGCTCGAAACGGCTGGCGTTGAGGGCGTCCTTGAGCGAGGCGCCGGGGTTCTTCAGCAGGTAGCCGAGCAGCCACAGGTCCAATGGGTGGACCTTGGCGATGTAGCCCTGGTCGGGCAGGTCGTACTTGCCCGGGCCGTAGGCTTCGTACATCTCCACCAGGCGGCCGTCGGTGAGCTTGGCCATGGCCTTCTTGTCTTCCTTGCTGTGGGCGCGGACGAAGGCGTTGAAGGTCTCCTGGCCGGCCTCGGGGAACAGGTAGCGGTGCACCGCAGCCAGGCGCTGCGGGGTTACGCGCAGGCTGTCGAGGAAGGTGTCCAGGCGCTGCTGCGAGGTCTTGCGCTGGTATTTCTTCCAGAAGCGCATGGTGTAGTTGGAGCCTTCGCGGTCGGCAAAGCGCGCCAGGTATTCCTGGCGGCGCGGGTCGCTGTCGTCCCTGAGCAGCGGTTCGCGGTTGAACGGCTGCTGGTAGGTGACGTAGCGCACGATGTCGCGCATCAGGCGAATGAACGGCAGGTTGATCGACTCGCGCAGGGCATCCTTGAGGGTCGGATTGCGGTTGTTGTCTTCCTTGCGGAAGTTGTTGAACACATGCATGCCGCCACCGGTGAAGAAGGCCTCGCCGGTGTTGGCCGAGTACTTGCGTTCGAGCGCGGCGTCGAGCATGGCGTCCAGGCTCTGGTTCTTGCTGTTCTGCATCAGCCATTCCAGCGACCACTGGGTGATGCGGTCGAGTTCGGCCACCGGGACCTTCTTCAGCTCGGCCGCCGGCTTGCCGGCGTACTTGTCGTGCAGCTCGGCGATGATCTCCAGGTAGGTGGTCAGCACCCGCAGCTTGGCGGTGGAGCCCAGTTCTAGCTTGCTGCCTTCGTTGATGTCGAAGGGTTGGTTGGTGCTGTCGGTCTGCACCCGCACCCGCGAGCCGTCGGCGGTGCGTTCGAACAGGGTGAAGCTGTAGCTCACCTGGTCGGTGGTCTTGGCGGTGAGCAGGCGTTCGCCGATCAGGCCGATCTGTGCGGCGAACTCCGGGTCGGCGAGGTTTTTCAGGTACTGGCTGACCTGCACTTGCAGGTCGGCCTGCAGGGTGCTGGTGGCCGACAGGTCGAGGCGGTCGAGGTCGTACAGCGGCCGGTTGAGCATGGCCGCCAGGCGGTTGCGGGCCAGGCTGATGCCCTTGTTGGTGATGATCGGCACGATGGTCGGCTGGGCCACCCAGTCGCGGTACACCGCCTTGCTGGCCAGGGCGGCGTCGGCCAGGGGGTGCTCGATGATGCCGTTGGCGGCGAGTACGCGGATGTGCGAATCGGTGAGCTCGGCCAGCTCGATGCGGCCCTTGGACAGGTAGTGCGAGGGGCGGCGCTGGGCGATCATCAGCGACAGCACCTGGCGCAGGGCCAGGCCGCGTTCGGCCATGCTCTTTTCATCGCTGGCGGTGGAGGTGAGGGCCTGGTTGACCTGGTCGAAGTCGGCGCCGTACCACACCCGCAGGCCTTCGGCCATGCCGTGCACCTCGCCGTGGCCGGGTACCGCCGACAGCGGCACGCTGTTGAGGTAGTCGCGCACGATGCGTTCGCGGGCCTCGGTGGTGTCCGGGCCGCCCTGGTAGGCGCGCACGCTGGCGGAAATCATCTGGCGGATCTTCTCCGCGCCCGAGACGGTCAGCCCGTCCGGCGAGTGCCGGTACTTCTCCAGCTGGGTGGCCAGGGTGCTGCCGCCGGCCGACTGCCCGGGCAGCGCCAGGTACTTGGCCACCTGGCTGTAGGCGGCCTTGGCGAAGCGCGGCCAGTCCACCGCCGGGTTGTTCTGCGGGTCTTTCGGGTCGAGCAGGTCGCGGTTCTCGATGAACAGCAGGCTGTTGACCATCACCGGTGGGATCGCCGCGAAGTTCGGGTACAGGTGCTGCGGGTAGTTGTACTGATAGAGCATGTCACCGCGGCAGTCGGTGATCGACAGGCCGGCCTGGATCTTCTCCACGTAGGGCACGAACAGGCCGTGATCGACGTAGTTCATCAGCGCCGGGGAGAAACGCACCTGCTGGTTGATCAGGTAGTCGCGCTTGAGCAGCCGTGGCAGGAACTCGCCCAGGGCGCTGTAGCCCAGGCGCCTGTCGAAGGGACCCTCGCCCGGGTAGACGATGGCATCGCTCGGGCCGGGCTCGAGGGCGTAGGTGAGGGTGCCGGCCAGACGGCTGAACTCGCGCGATTGCAGGCGTGAGGTCTGGAACTCGTCATAAGCGGCAAGGCCCACCGCGACCAGCCCGATCAACAGGATGAGCAGGATCAGGCGCCACCACAGGCGGCGCTGACGTGGGGTCTTGGGCAAGGGGGCTTCAGCCTGAGGTGCTTTGGGTGCTTCCGTTCCGGTTGGTTCCGATTGCCACAGTGCGCCCATAGTCTTGAGTCCGGCCAGGTGTTTTCGCGTTACTTGTCTGAAGCTTAGACGCTGGCCCAGTTTGGTGAAAAATTTGTAAGAAGCTTCGAGCAATCGCGTATGAACATGCGCCTTTGGTGCGACTTCCATTCTTCGGCAATGTTGTTAATGTAGCTGCCCCATTCCTGTGCATGGGCGGAGCGAGGCCAGAATGCCCCTCCGGTAAAGGGCTTTTTGCCGAGAATTCTCGCCAAATATCCCACTGTATAAAGTGAAAAGCCCTGCAAGTGGCTTCCTATACTGCTCGCCCCCTTCGACCCGCCGACGCCCCGCGCCCGGTGGACAGGCCCGCCCACAAGGCGGCCTGGCGAGACGACGCCCCGCCTATCGGCGCGGCCGGTGCTGCACGAAGGTCAAATCCAATAACAAAATGAGGTTGTATTGCTATGCCAGTCGGCAACCATCCTGCCCACGACGAGTCCGTCCAGGGCGGCCCGCTCAAGCGCGAGCTGGGCGAACGGCACATCCGTCTGATGGCCCTTGGCGCCTGTATCGGCGTCGGCCTGTTCCTGGGTTCGGCCAAGGCCATCGAAATGGCCGGCCCCGCCATCATGCTCTCCTACATTATCGGTGGCCTGGCCATCCTGGTGATCATGCGCGCCCTCGGCGAGATGGCCGTGCACAACCCGGTGGCAGGTTCCTTCAGCCGCTACGCGCAGGACTACCTAGGCCCCCTGGCGGGCTTCCTCACGGGCTGGAACTACTGGTTCCTGTGGCTGGTGACCTGTGTCGCCGAGATCACCGCGGTGGCCATCTACATGGGCATCTGGTTCCCCGACGTGCCGCGCTGGATCTGGGCGTTGATGGCCCTGGGCAGCATGGGCGCGATCAACCTGATCGCGGTCAAGGCATTCGGCGAGTTCGAGTTCTGGTTCGCCCTGATCAAGATCGTCACCATCATTGCCATGGTGCTCGGCGGTATCGGCATCATCGCCTTCGGCTTCGGTAACGACGGCGTGGCCATGGGCATCTCCAACCTGTGGAGCAACGGCGGCTTCATGCCCAACGGCGTGACCGGCGTGCTGATGTCGCTGCAGATGGTGATGTTCGCCTACCTGGGCGTGGAAATGATCGGCCTGACCGCCGGCGAAGCGCGCAACCCGCAGAAGACCATCCCCCAGGCCATCGGCTCGGTGTTCTGGCGCATCCTGCTGTTCTACGTGGGCGCGCTGTTCGTGATCCTGTCGATCTACCCGTGGAACGAGATCGGCAGCCAGGGCAGCCCGTTCGTGATGACCTTCGAGCGCCTGGGCATCAAGACCGCCGCCGGCATCATCAACTTCGTGGTGATCACCGCCGCGCTGTCGTCGTGCAACGGCGGCATCTTCAGCACCGGGCGCATGCTCTACAGCCTGGCGCAGAACGGCCAGGCCCCGGCCACCTTCGCCCGCACCTCGAAAAGCGGCGTGCCGCGCAACGCGCTGCTGCTGTCGATCGCCGCGCTGCTGCTGGGTGTGCTGGCCAACTACCTGGTGCCGGAGAAGGTGTTCGTCTGGGTGACCTCGATCGCCACCTTCGGCGCGATCTGGACCTGGGTGATGATCCTCTTGGCGCAGCTGAAGTTCCGCGCCGGGCTGAGCACTGCCGAGCGCAACGCGCTGAAGTACCGCATGTGGCTGTGGCCGTTGAGCTCGTACCTGGCGCTGGCGTTCCTGGTGCTGGTGGTGGGGCTGATGGCGTACTTCGAGGATACCCGCGTGGCCCTGTATATCGGCCCGGCGTTCCTGGTGCTGCTGACGGCGTTGTACTACAGCTTCCGTCTGGCGCCGAAAGAGGCGCAGGCGCTGACAAGCTGAAATAGCGGGGGCTGCTGCGCAGCCCTTTCGCGGCACAAGGCCGCTCCTACAGGGATTATGCGTCCCCCTGTAGGAGCGGCCTTGTGCCGCGAAAGGGCCGCAAAGCGGCCCCTGTGATCGATCAGGCCGCCACCTCGCTATGCGGCTCGAAACTATCGGCCCGGGCCAGCTGCCACATCCGCGAATAGAACTGCCCATTGACCTCGCCAGTCAGCAACTCGCCCGGCTTGAGGAACACGTGCATCTGCGAGAACAGCTTGATCTCGGTGGCCGAGATCCGCCGCACCAGGTGCTTGGCCTCCAGTTGCGCCGGATGCTCCAGGCCCGCGGCGGCGAGCATTTCGGCCAGGGCGCGCAGGGTGTTGTGGTGGAAGTTGAGCACTCGCTGGGCCTTGTCCGGCACCACCAGCGCACGCTGGCGCAGGGCATCCTGGGTGGCCACGCCGGTCGGGCACTTGTTGGTGTGGCAGCTCTGCGACTGAATGCAGCCAATGGCGAACATGAAGCCACGCGCCGAGTTGGCCCAGTCGGCGCCGATGGCCAGCACGCTGGCGATGTCGAAGGCGCTGACAATCTTGCCGCTGGCACCGAGCTTGATCTTGTCGCGCAGGTTCAGGCCGACCAGGGTGTTGTGCACGAACAGCAGGCCTTCACGCAGCGGCACGCCGATATGGTCGGTGAACTCCACCGGGGCGGCGCCGGTGCCGCCTTCCTTGCCGTCGACGACGATGAAGTCGGGCAGGATGCCGGTTTCCAGCATGGCCTTGGCGATGCCCATGAATTCCCACGGGTGGCCCAGGCAGAACTTGAAGCCCACCGGCTTGCCGCCGGACAGTTCACGCAGCTGGGCGATGAACTGCATCATTTCGATCGGGGTCGAGAAGGCGCTGTGGCGTGATGGCGAGATGCAGTCCTCGCCCATCATGACGCCACGGGTCTCGGCGATTTCCCGGGTCACCTTGTGCTTGGGCAGGATGCCGCCATGGCCGGGCTTGGCGCCCTGGCTCATCTTGATCTCGATCATCCGCACCTGCGGGTTCTGCGCCTGGGCGGCGAAGCGCTCGGGGTCGAAGCGGCCGTCCGCGGTGCGGCAGCCGAAGTAGCCACTGCCCAGTTCCCAGACCAGGTCGCCGCCGTGTTCGCGGTGGTAGGGGCTGATGCTGCCCTCGCCGGTGTCGTGGTGGAAGTTGCCCAGCTTGGCGCCCTGGTTGAGGGCACGGATGGCGTTGGCGCTGAGCGAGCCGAAGCTCATGGCCGAGATGTTGAAGATCGATGCCGAGTACGGCTGGGTGCACTGCGGGCCGCCGACGCTGACGCGGAAACTGGCCGGGTCGGCCAACGGCGCCGGGCGCATGGAGTGGCCGATGAACTCGAAGCCCGACTCGTAGACGTCGATCAGGGTGCCGAAGGGTTTGTCCGAGGCTTCGTTCTTGGCCCGGGCGTAGACCAGCGAGCGCTGGGCGCGGGAGAAGGGCAGGGCGTCGCTGTCGGATTCCAGCAGGTACTGGCGGATCTCTGGGCGGATGCCCTCGACCAGGTAGCGGATGTTGCCCAGGATCGGGTAGTTGCGGCGGACCGCGTGGCGTTGCTGCAGCAGGTCGAACACGCCGATCAGGCTGAGCACCCCGGTGGTCAGGGTGAACGGCCACAACCAGTCGTGGGTGAGGAACGGCAGGCTGGCGAGGGTGAACAGCACGCAGGCGGCGAAGAAGGCGTAACGGCTGAGGAGTGACAGGCTCATACGGTGTCCTTGCGAATGGCTCGGTCAGGCTCAGGGGCCTGGGGCAAAGCCCGACCATAGCCCGGTTGGGCGCCGCTATGCCAGCGTGGGGCGGACGAGAAAAATGAAAATTGGGGTATCGAAAATCATTCGCAATGAGATATGTTATAAAGTAACTATTGCTCGCAGGAGATTGACCCCATGAAAGCTGGTATCCACCCCGCCTATCGCCCCGTGCTGTTTCACGACACTGCCGCCGATGTGTTCTTCCTGATCGGCTCGACCGTCGAGACAGATCGCTCCCAGATGCACAGCGACGGTCAGACTTACCCCTATGTGGCGCTGGATGTGTCCAGTGCCTCGCATCCGGTGTACACCGGGCAGCAGCGTAAGACCACGGTCGAAGGCCGGGTGGCCGGGTTCAACAAGCGCTTCGCCGGTTTCCAGGTGTAGGAGCGGCTTTAGCCGCGAAGCAGGCTGAGCTGAGTGTGGCACCCGCTTTGCGGGTGATCGCGGCTGAAGCCGCTCCTACAGGGGCGGCGTCTGGCGCAACAGCTGTTGATGCCACTGCTCCTGCTCGGTCGCCGACGCCTTGATCAGAAACTGGTATCGCCCCGCCACCCGAGTGGCCACCGTGACACCCTCCCGGTACAGCACGCGGTTACCCGCCACCGCCGGTACCTTGGCCCCCGGCAACAAGGTACCCACCAGGTTCAACGGATCGCAGCCGCTGACCACCACCAGCTCGCCCTGTGGCGTGCGTCTGCGCACCTGGCGCAACAGCCCCACGGCTTCAGGTAAGGCGAACTGCTCACCCGCCAGCCCGGCGATAAAGCGCCCGCCACGGATTTCGCCGCGGGCCTCGAGGCGGTGGTAGCAGCGCAACAGGTCCCGCCACGACGGCAGCACGTCGCTTTCGCGTTCCAGCAGGCGCCAGCACATGACGCCATAGCGGCGCAGCAGGCTGCGGGCCACATGTTCCAGGCGCAGGTCTGCGTCCACTGCAATGCTCGAACGACGCAACAGCGCCCAGCGTCCGGCGTGGACCATGCTGCTCGACAGCGCAGGATGGCCGCGGCGGCTGTTGCGTGAAGTGCGCTTGGCCGCGGGTGTGATCAGGCTGCGCAGGCCGCTGAAACCATCGGCGCTGGCCAGGCCGGAACCTACCAGTTCCTGCAGGGCTGTCTCCAGCTCGCTGGGTAGCAGGTGGGCCTCATGGGCCAGTTCATCGAAGAACAAGGCGCCTTGTTCCTGCAGCGTCTGCATTACCCGCCGTGCGCGTGCGCCCAGTTGTTCGAGGTCGGCTGTGGGCGCCAGGCTGCGCCACAGCCCCTGGTGCTCGCGGGGCAGCAGCACCAGGGGCGTGCTGGCCAGGGTGCTGGCTGACTGTGTCGAGGCCAGCCGGCTCCAGGCCCACTGGCCGCTGCGACAGGCATCGTCCAGCCAGTGTGGGCTGTAGTCCTTGATACGAGCCGGCAGCAGGTCGCTTTCCCAGGTACCGGCGGCGGCGGGGAAACCTTGCAGTTGGGCGAGCACTTCGCCCAGCGCCTGCGGCCCGCGCAGGCGTGCTTCGCCACCCAGGTGCTGCCAGTCGAACAAAAACCTCATGAAGTCCTGCAGGCTGACCGGCTCGATTTCCTGGCGCAGGCGCTTGACCGTGTAGCGGTGGATACGTGCCAGCAGGTGCCGCTCGCACCACTGCAGGCCAGTCTGGCCTGGGCTGAAGTGGCCACGCATCACATAGCCTTCGCCTTCCAGGCGGGCCAGGGCCTGTTCGGCATTACCCGCCGGCTGTGCAAGCGGGTTGACGATCTCGGTCAGGGTCAATGGACCGAAGCCACTGAGCCGTGCGCGCAGCAACTCGACCAGGGCCGTGTCGAGGTCGGGCGGGTCGGCGAAGCCCGGCAACACCGCAACGTCCGGGTGCGGGCGTGCGTCGGGATACAGGATCAGCATTGCCTGCAGGCGCTCGCGGGCGAACCACAGGCGTCGCTCCCCGGCATCCAGATGACAGGCGCGACCTGCCTTGGCCAGTTGCAGCAGCAGTTGCGGCCAGCCGGGATTGCCCTCTACTTCAGGTTGGGTAATGGCGCCCAGGCTCATCAGCGCCTCATGCATTTCGTCGGCGTTGTTTGCCCGCGGCCAGGCCTCGGCCTGAACCGCGGCGATGGCGTCGCCGTCCAGCGCACCCAGGTCGTCGGCGCTGTGCACGTCGTTCCAGCGTCGGTTGAGCACGGCCTGGGTACGCCGCTCTTCAAGCGGCGCGTCGTCGAGGAAGGTGTAGGGCCGGGCGTTGAGGATGGCCGAAGCCAGCGGCGAAGGGGCCGGCAGGTCGCGACTTAGCAGGCGTACCTCGCCATTTTCCATGCGCCGCAGCAATGCCAGCCAGCCCTCGCTGTCCATGGCCTCGTGCAGGCAGTCGTCGAGGGTCTGTTGCACCAGCGGGTGGTCGGGGATCTGCCGCTCGCCGACGATATTCTCCAGGCAGGCGATCTGGTCGGGGAACACGGCGGCCACCAAGTCCTCGCTCTTCATGCGCTGGATCTGCGGCGCCACCTTGCGTCCGCCCACATAGCGCGGCAAGGCCAACGCTACCGCCGCGTTCCAGCGCCAGCGCACGCCGAACAGCGGCGCATCGAGCAGGGCCTGGACCAGGATCGGTTCGGCCGTGCGGCTGTGCAGGTAACGCCATACCTCGTCCAGCGCGAAGCTGTGGCTGGTGGATAGCGACAGCACGATGGCGTCCTCGCTGGCCGCCGCCTGCAACTCGAAATTGAACGTGCGGCAGAAGCGCTTGCGCAGGGCCAGGCCCCAGGCACGGTTGATCCGGCTGCCGTAGGGCGAGTGGATAATCAGCTGGGTGCCGCCGGATTCGTCGAAGAAGCGCTCCATCACCAGCGTCTGCTGCGAGGGCAGGGCGCCCAGTACCTGCCAGGTGCGGCCCAGGTAGTCGAGCAGTTGCTCTGCGCAGCCTTCATCCAGGGCGTAGGCCGTTTGCAGCCAGGCGCGCACCTGTTGGCTGTCGCCGGCCTGCAATTGCTGGTCGATCCGCTGCTGCAGGCGGGCCACTGCGGCGGACAGTTCGTCACTGCGACCTGGCGCCTCGCCCAGCCAGAACGGGATGGTCGGCGGCAGGCCGTGGGCGTCCTCGACCCGTACCCGGCCAGGTTCGACCCGTAGTATGCGATAGGAGGCGTTGCCCAGCTGGAAGATATCGCCGGCGATGCTCTCCACGGCGAAGTCTTCGTTGACGCTGCCGATGTTCAGCGCCTGGGGTTCGAGCAGCACCGCATAGTCGGCGGTCTCCGGGATGGTGCCGCCGCTGGTCAGGGCGGTCAGCTGGCTGCCGCGCCGCCCGCGCAGGGTGTGGTTCAGCGCATCACGGTGCAGGTAGGCGCTGCGGATGCCCTGGCGGCCGTTGAAACCCTCGGCGAGCATGCGCAGCAAGGCCTGGTAGTGGCCTTCGTCGAGCTGGCCGTAGGGACTGGCCTGGCGCAACAGGTCGAGCAGCGCCCGTTCGTCCCAGGGCTGGTTGCTGACTTCGGCGACGATCTGCTGGGCCAATACATCCAGTGGCGCCTCGGGGATGTGCAATTCGTCCAGCTCGCCTTGGCGCACGCAGTCGAGCAGGGCGACACATTCGATCAAATCGTCCCGCGAGGTGGGGAACAGGCGCCCCTTGGGCACGCCGTCGACCTGGTGGCCGGAACGCCCGACCCGTTGCAGCAAGGCGGCGATCGAGCCCGGCGAGGCGATCTGGCAGACCAGGTCGACCTCACCGATATCGATGCCCAGCTCCAGTGAGGCGGTGGCCACCAGCACCTGCAGTTCGCCGCCCTTGAGGCGCTGCTCGGCGGCCAGGCGATGTTCCTTGGCCAGGCTGCCGTGGTGCGCGGCCACGGCGTGGTTGCCCAGGCGCTCGCCAAGGTGGCGGGTCAGGCGCTCGGCCAGGCGCCGGGTGTTGACGAATACCAGGGTGGTGCGGTGCTCGCGGGCGAGGCTGGCGAGGCGGTCGTAGACCAGCTCCCAGACATCCGTGGCCATCACCGCGCCCAGCGGCACGGGTGGCACTTCCAGGGCCAGGTCACGATGGCGGGCATGGCCGATATCGACGATGGCGCAGGGGCGTTCATGCCCGACCAGGAACCGCGCCACCCGCTCTACCGGGCGCTGGGTGGCGGACAGGCCGATGCGTCGCAGCGGTCGGCCGGCCAGGGCCTGCAGACGCTCGAGGGTCAGCGCCAGGTGGCAGCCGCGCTTGTTGCCGGCCAGCGCGTGGATCTCGTCGACGATGACTGTGTGCACGTTGGCCAACCCCTCGCGGCCCGAGGCCGAGCCCATCAGCACGTAGAGCGATTCCGGCGTGGTCACCAGGATATGCGGCGCCAGCTTGCGCATGGCCGCGCGCTCCTTCTGCGGGGTGTCGCCGGTACGTACGGCGGTTGTGATGCGCGGGGCCTTCAGGCCAAGCTGTTCGAGCTGCCGGCCGATGCCTTCGAGCGGCGCGTCGAGGTTCAGGCGGATGTCGTTGGACAGCGCCTTGAGTGGCGAGACGTAGACGACCTGGGTCTGTGCTGGCAGTTCGCCGTTGTGCGCCAGGCCTTGGCGAAACAGCTCATCGAGCACGGCGAGGAAGGCGCTGAGGGTCTTGCCCGAGCCAGTCGGCGCGGCCAGCAGCATCGACTGGCCAGCGTGGATCAGCGGCCAGGCGCCGGCCTGGGCCTCGGTGACCGTGGCGAAACGCTGGCGGAACCAGGTGGCGACGGCGGGGTGGAACAGGCCGAGCACCGGGTGTTGGTGGGCGGGGAGGTTCATGGGTTGGTTATGGCGGGTTGCCAGCGGATTGGCAAGGGGCCGTTCGTCCGGGAGGCCTATCGCGGGGCAAGCCCGCTCCCACGCGTACTCGGCAGGGCTCTGGTGGGAGCGGGCTTGCCCCGCGATAGGGCCTTGTCAGGTATCCTGCGCCCCTTCATTCGCTCGTGAGTCCACCATGCCCAACATTATCCGCATCGCCGCCGCCCTGCTCATCGACGCGCAAGGCCGCACCCTGCTGGTACGCAAGCGCGGCACCCAGGCGTTCATGCAGCCTGGCGGCAAGATCGATGCAGGCGAATCGCCGGCCCAGACGCTGGTACGCGAGCTGCACGAGGAGTTGGGCCTGCGCGTCGACCCGGTCCAGGCCATTCACCTGGGCCGTTTCAGCGCCCCGGCCGCCAACGAACCGGGCTTCGAGGTGCAGGCCGAGTTGTTTCGCGTCCAATGCACCGCGACGGTAAACCCGGCGGCGGAAATCGAAGAGGTGACCTGGCTGTCCGCCGACCAGGCGCCGGACCTGGATCTGGCCCCCCTGACTCGCGACCTGATCCTGCCGCTGTGGCGCGAAGGCCTCAACGCACCGCGCTGACCCCGTCCAGGGTGGCGAACGAGGTGTCCTTGGCGGTCAGCAGGAAGTCGCGCATGTACGGTGCATCGAGCATGTCGGTGCGCACCGCGGCGTAGAGCGTGGCGAACAGCCCTTTCTCGCCCAGGCGCTTGCCCTTCACGTAGCCCCGCGAGCTGTATTCGTGCAGCGCCCAGTGCGGCATGCCGCACACACCGCGACCGCTGGCTACCAGTTGCATCATCATCACCGTCAGCTCCGAGGTGCGCACCGCCGCCGGCTCGATGTCGGCCGGCTCCAGGAAGCGGGTGAAGATGTCCAGGCGGTCGCGTTCCACTGGGTAGGTGATCAGGGTCTGGTCGAGCAGATCCTGGGGCACGATATAGGGCTTGCTCGCCAGCGCATGCTGGTTGGCCACGGCGAGCATGGCCTCGTAGGTGAACAGCGGTACGTAGGTGATGCCGGCCAGGTCCACCGGGTCGGAGGTCACCACCAGGTCCAGGTCGCCGCGGGCCAGGGCCGGCAGCGGGGCGAAGGCGAAGCCCGAGGCCAGGTCCAGCTCCACTTCCGGCCAGGCATCGCGGAACTGATCGATGGTCGGCATCAGCCACTGGAAGCAGCTGTGGCACTCGATGGCCATGTGCAGGCGTCCGGCGGTACCGCCGGCCAGGCGGGCAATGTCGCGCTCGGCGCCGCGCAGCAGCGGCAGGGTGGCATCGGCCAGTTGCAGCAGGCGCAGGCCGGCGCTGGTGAAGCGGATGGGCTTGGTCTTGCGCACGAACAGCGGCAGGCCCAGGCGCTCCTCCAGCTCCTTGAACTGGTGCGACAGCGCCGACTGGGTCAGGTGCAGGCGCTCGGCGGCCTCCACCAGGCTGTCTGCTTCGCGTAGGGCATGAAGGGTTTTCAGGTGGCGGATTTCCAGCACGACGGCTCCGTGAGCATTCTTTGAGCTAAAACGAGATTGCGTTGAGTTTCCCTCATGTTGCCATGTGCTGTCGATAACAGGATGCACACGACCGCTCGGCAAGGTTCACGAAACTGTCACGGTTTTGTGGCAGCGCGCCCGAACGGATTTCATCAGACTCGCGCTCTACTGGGGATCTGCATTCTGGTGTTTCTTTCATGCGGGCTTTACTACTTTTCTTCTTGCTGCTGGTCAGCGTGCCGGCGAGTTTCGCCGAGGGTCGCTGCGACGTCCATGTGCCGGTGCAACGGGCCGAGCTGGGTGAGCTGAGCCTGGTCTACCAGAGTGTCGGTGCGCCCCGCGATCCGGCGCTGTTGCTGGTCATGGGCCTGGGCGGGCAGCTGATTCACTGGCCGGACGACGTGGTCGAGGCCCTGTGCCGCCAGGGTTTCAGGGTGATCCGCTACGACAACCGCGATGTCGGCCTGTCGCGCTGGAACCAGCTGCCGGCCTCGGCCAACCTGACCGTCGAACTGCTGCGCTACAAGCTGGGCCTGCCGGTGTCGGCGCCTTATTCCCTCACCGACATGGCCGGTGACGGTCTGCGACTGATGGATGCCCTGGGCATCCGCCAGTTCCATGTGCTGGGTGTGAGCATGGGCGGCATGATTGCCCAGCACCTGGCGGCCATGGCCCCGGAGCGGGTGAGCAGCCTGACCCTGGTGATGTCCAGCTCGGGCGCCGTCGGCCTGCCGGCGCCGGATCCGGCGCTGGTGCAGTTGCTGGCGCGGCGCAGCGCGCCGAGTCGCGAGGTGGCCATCGAGCAGCAGGCCGACCTGCTGGCAGCGCTGGGCAGCCCCGAGGTGCGGGACGACCGGACTGCGCTGCTCGAACAAGCCGCCGTGGCTTATGACCGGGCGTTCAATCCGGAAGGGGTCAAGCGCCAGATCATGGCGATCCTTGCCGAACCCAGTCGGGTCGAGTTGCTCAACCAGCTGCGGGTGCCGACGCTGGTGGTGCATGGCACCGCCGATCCGTTGCTGCCGGTGATGCACGGGGTGCATCTGGCGGCGCATATCCAGGGCAGCCAGTTGCGGCTGATTCCGGGGCTGGCGCATCGTTTCCAGGAGCCGTTCAAGGCACCGTTGCTGGGGGCGGTTTTACCCTACCTGCAGGCGCATCGGCAGGATGTCACGCATATCGCCCGGCTCTAGACCCCATCGCGGGGCAAGCCCGCTCCCACGATAGCCCTGCGCACCATTCGTGGGAGCGGGCTTGCCCCGCGATTCGTTCAATGCATCCGCACCCAAACGCTCACCAGCACCGTCGCCGCCACCAGCCAGGCCACCGTGGCCAGGGCTAGCGACGCCTCCAGGCGCAGGCGGTCGACCAGTACGTAGAGCGTTGCCAGGTACACGAAGTACGGAATGATCGACCACATCCCGAACAGGATGGTGGTCTTCAGGTCTTCCAGCGACCGCCCCTTGCCGACAATGTAGTGGGCGATCAGGGCAAAGGTGGGAAACAGCGGCACCAGGCCGGCAATGTAGTAGTTGCGGGTCTTCGACAGGATCGCCAGGAGCACCACCACGCCGGCGCCCAGGGCCGCTTTGAATACCAGGTCCACGTTGAATTTCCAGGGTCAGGTTGCCGATCAGCCGAGGCCGTACTTCTTCACTTTGTCGAACAGCGTGGTCTTGGCCATGCCCAGCTCCTGGCTGGCCTGGCTGAGGTTGCCGCCGGTGCGCTGCAGGGCGTCGCTGAGCAGGTTGCGCTCGAACGCCTCCACCGCCTCGGCAAAACCCAGGCCCTGGCTGGCGCCGCCGCTGGGGCCCTTCTTGAACGCAGGCAGGCCCAGGGCATGGCGCTCGGCGACGTTGCGCAGCTCGCGCACGTTGCCCGGCCAGTCGTGGGCCATCAGCCGCGACAGGGTCTGGCTGTCCAGCTCCGGCGCCTCGCGGTCGAAGCGCAGGGCCGATTGCTGCAGGAAATGCTCGAACAGTTGCAGGATATCTTCGCGGCGCTCGCGCAGCGGTGGCAGCTCCAGGGTGACCACGTTGAGGCGGTAGTACAGGTCGCTGCGGAACTGGCCGCTCTGGCCCAGGGTGGCGAGGTCAGACTTGGTCGCGGCGATCACCCGGCAGTCCACCGGGATGCTCTGGTTCGAGCCCAGGCGTTCCAGGGTGCGCTCCTGCAGCACGCGCAGCAGCTTGATCTGCAGGTTGAGCGGCATGCTCTCGACCTCGTCGAGGAACAGCGTGCCGCCGTTGGCGTGCTCGATCTTGCCGATGCGCCGCTTGCCGGCGCCGGTGAAGGCATTGGCCTCGTGGCCGAAGATCTCGCTTTCGAACAGGTTCTCCGGCAGGCCGCCGCAGTTCAGCGCCACGAACGGCTGGCCCTGGCGTCGGCTGAAGTCGTGCAGGCAGCGGGCCACCAGTTCCTTGCCGGTGCCGGTCTCGCCTTCGATCAGTACGTTGGCCGAGGTGTCGGCGACGTTGGCGATCAGTTCGCGCAGCTGCTCCATGGCCGGCGAACGGCCGATGATGCGCCCTTCCAGGCTGCTCTGCTCGGCCAGTTGGCGGCGCAGGGCGAATACCTCGCGAGACAGGCCGCGCTGTTCCAGGGCGCGGCGTACCACCTCGACCAGGCGCTCGGGCGAGAAGGGTTTCTCCATGAAGTCGTAGGCGCCATTGCGCATGGCGCCGACCGCCATGTCGATGTCGCCGTGGCCGGTGATCAGCACCACCGGCAGGCTGCGGTCGCGGGCCTTGAGGCGGTTGAGCAGTTCCAGGCCATCGATGCCCGGCAGGCGGATATCGCTGACGACGATACCGGCAAAGTCATCGCCGATGCGTTCCAGGGCCTGCTCGGCGCTGCCGACGCCTTCGCAGGCAATGTCTTCCAGGGCCAGCGCCTGCTGGCAGCCGAGCAGCACGTGCGGGTCGTCTTCGACGATCAGGACGGTGAGAGGTGCTTGTTTCATAGAGGCTCAGCCAATTCGCTAGGGGGCGTGACCAGGGGCAGGGCAAGCACGAACGCGGTGCCGCCACCGGCGGGATGTTCGACGCTCAGTGTACCCTTGGCGGCGGTGGCCAGGCTCGCCGACAGGGTCAGGCCCAGGCCCAGGCCATGCTCGCCCGGTTTGGTGGTGAAGAAGGGTTCGAACAGGTGCTTGCGTGCCTCGGCATCGATGCCGTGGCCGTTGTCGAGCACCCGCAGGCGGTACTTGTCGCCCTGGACTTCGCCTTCCAGCCACAGTTGCGGCAGGGGTTGGGTGGCCATGGCGTCGAGGGCGTTGCCGATCAGGTTGACCAGGATCTGTTCCAGCCGGGTCTGGTCGATGGCCAGCAGCTGGTCGTCGAACTGCCGGTGCAGTTGCAGGTGACAGGCGCTGATGCGGTTGGCCAGCACCTGCAGAGTGGCTTCGACGGCCTTTTCCAGCGAAGCCTGGCCGCTGTCGTCGCCACGACGGGCAAACGAGCGCAGGCTGGCGGTGATGCGGCCCATGCGGTCGATCAGGTCGTTCATGGTGCGCAGGTTGGCGCTGGCGGTTTCCAGCGCGCCGCGCTCAAGGAAGCGCACGGTGTTGCCGGACAGGGTGCGCAGGGCCGCCAAGGGCTGATTGAGTTCATGGGCGATGCTGGTGGACATCTGCCCGATGGCCGCCAGCTTGCCGGCCTGGACCAGTTCGTCCTGGGCGTGGCGCAGGGTCTGCTCGGCGTGGCGCCGCTCGCGGATCTGGCCCTTGAGCCGTTCGTTGCTGGCGCGCAGGTCGGCGGTGCGCTCGGTGATCTTGCGTTCCAGCTGGCTGTTGGCTTCTTCCAGCGCCTCGCGGGCGGCCAGGCGGGTGGCGATCACCTTGCGCCGCTCGTTCCAGGCGATGGCCAGGATCGCCAGCAGGGCGAAGGCCACGCCCACCAGGATGCCCTGCATCATCGATTCGCGGCGCAGGTCCTGCAGCGGGGTGAGCAGGGTGAAATGCCAGGGGGTGTCGACCAGGCGGCGGGTCTGGGCCAGGTAGGACACCTCTCGCTGCTTGCCCTGGTCGGTCTCGCTGTTGGCCGGGAAGGTGAGCTTCTCCACGCCGTCGGCCAGGGTTTCGCGGGCCAGCGGTTGCAGTTCGTTGAGCGGCCACCAGTAGTACTGCAGGCTGCGCGCCAGGCGCTCCTTGATCTGCGGCGTCAACGGGCGCACCGATTTCAGGCGCCGGGCCGGGTCGCTGGAGAGGATGATGATGCCGTTCTCGTCGCTGACGAAGGCCTCCAGGCGGGCGCGCTGCCAGCGCTCCTCGAGGGTGTCCAGGCGCACCTTGATCACCGCCACGCCGATGATCTTGCCGTGCTCCTCCAGCCCGTGGGCCAGGTAGTAGCCGGCCTCGCCAGTAGTGCTGCCGATGCCGTAGAAGCGCCCCGGCTCGCCGCGCACGGCGACCTGGAAGTAGGCGCGAAACGCCAGGTCCTCGCCGAGGAAGGAGTCGGCGTCGCGCCAGTTGCTGGTGGCCTGGACCCGGCCGTTGGTGTCGAGGACGAAGATCGCCCGGCTGCGGCTGCGTCGGTTCAGGCCTTCGAGGTATTCGTTGACGGCCTGGCGATCACCAGCCTCGGGGTCGGTGAGCAGGCGCGAGACGCTGTCTTCCAGTTCCAGCAGGCTGGGCAGGTAGGTGTACTTGCTGATTTCGCTCTCGACGGTACGCGCGTGCAGTTCCAGCTGGCGCTCGCCGTTCTCGCTGAGGGTGCGGATGCCGTTGCTCTCGCTGATCAGGAAGCCGGCGAAGCCTAGCCCGACCATCAGCAGGATGACCAGGGGCGGGACGAGCAGTTGGCGGATCAGACGGGATTTCACGGCAGGCTGGGCAGGGCGAAGGAGCGAGGGGTCGCATTTCATCACAGTGGCCTTGTCACGACCAGCTTCCGCTGCCCGGCGAAGGGCCGGGCAGCGTCACTGAGGCGGACTTAGTGTTGCAGGATCTTGCTGAGGAAGTGCTGGGTGCGTTGGTCGCGGGCGCCCTGGTCGCCGAAGAACTCTTCCTTGGTGCAGTCTTCGATGATGCTGCCCTTGTCCATGAAGATGACCCTGTTGGCCACCTTGCGCGCAAAGCCCATTTCGTGGGTCACGCACATCATGGTCATGCCTTCGTGGGCCAGTTGCACCATTACATCGAGCACTTCGCTGACCATTTCCGGGTCCAGTGCCGAGGTGGGTTCGTCGAACAGCATGACGATCGGGTCCATCGACAGGGCACGGGCGATGGCCACGCGCTGCTGCTGGCCGCCGGAGAGCTGGCCGGGGTGTTTGTGGGCATGGGCCGACAGTCCCACGCGCTCAAGCAGTGCCAGGCCTTTCTTGGTGGCTTCTTCCTTGCTGCGGCCGAGCACCTTGATCTGGGCGATGGTCAGGTTCTCGGTGATGGTCAGGTGCGGGAACAGCTCGAAGTGCTGGAACACCATGCCGACCCGCGAGCGCAGCTTGGGCAGGTTGGTCTTCGGGTCGGCGATGGAGGTGCCGTCGACCACGATGTCGCCTTTCTGGAACGGTTCCAGCGCGTTGACGCACTTGATCAGGGTCGACTTGCCCGAGCCGGACGGGCCGCAGACCACCACCACTTCACCCTTCTTGACCTCGGTGCTGCAGTCGGTCAGTACCTGGAAGTCGCCGTACCACTTGTTGACGTTCTTGATGGAAATCATACGGTGATCCTTTTTTGCAGGCGCTTGACCAGCCACGAAGCGGAGAAGCTGATGAGGAAGTAGACGACACCGGCGAAGATCAGGAACTCGTGGGAGCGTCCGATGATGTCGCCGTTGGAGCGGGCCGAGTTGAGGAAGTCGATCAGGCCGACGGTGTAGACCAGCGAGGTGTCCTGGAACAGGATGATGCTCTGTTGCAGCAGCAGCGGGGTCATCTTGCGAAACGCCTGGGGCAGGATGATCAGGCGCATGCACTGGCCGTAGCTCATGCCCAGCGCCTGCGCGGCGCCCATCTGGCCCTTGGAGATCGACTGCACGCCGGCGCGGACGATTTCGCAGAAGTAGGCCGCCTCGAACATCATGAACGCCACGACGCAGGAGGTGAACGCACCCACCGGGGTGTCTTCACCGGTGATCCAGCGCAGCACGAACGGCACCGCCAGGTAGAACCAGGTGATCACCAGCAGCAGCGGGATGGAGCGGAAGTAGTTGACGTAGGCGCCGGCGACATTGGCCAGCAGCTTGTTCGACGACAGGCGCATCAGGGCGAGGATGGTACCCAGGGCAATGCCGCCGACCACGCCCATGACCATCAGTTGCAGGGTCAGGACCATGCCGTCCCAGAGGGCGGGCAGGGCCGGGATGATTTCACTGAAATCCATGTCCATTTACTTGCCTCCCACGGAAATCAGGCCCGGTACCGCGACTTTCTTCTCGACCATGCGCATGAGCAGCATCAGGCCCATGTTCAGGGTGAAGTAGATCAGGGTGGCCAGGGTGAATGCTTCGAACAGGTTCGCGGAGAACTCGGCGGTTTGCTTGGTCTGCGCCAGCAGCTCCATCAAGCCGATCAGCGAGGCCACCGAGGAGTTCTTGAACACGTTCAAGAATTCCGAGGTGAGCGGCGGAATGATGATCCGGTAGGCCTGGGGCAGCAGCACGTTCATGTAGATCTGCGACAGGCTGAAGCCCATCGCGCGCCCGGCCGACTCCTGGCCGCGGGGCAGCGCCTGGATGCCGGTGCGCACCTGCTCGCAGACACGGGCGGCGGTGAACAGGCCCAGGCAGATGACCACGCTGATCAGCGCCGAGGTGGTCGGATTGAGGTCCTGCTTGAACCACTCCTGCAGGCCTTCGGGCAGCAGGTCCGGTACCAGGAAGTACCAGATGAACAGCTGCACCAGCAGCGGCACGTTGCGGAACAGCTCGACGTAGGCGGTGGCAATCCCTGACACCAGACGATTGGGTACGGTACGCATCACGCCGAGCAGCGAGCCCAGCAGCAAGGCGATGATCCAGGCGGAGACGGCGATGGCGATGGTCCAGCCCAGGCCGGTGATGTACCAGTCCAGATAGGTTTCGCTGCCCACGCCGGTGGACTTGAAGAACACGCCCCAGTCCCAGTTGTAATTCATCGGGATTTCCCCTCAGACGGTTGTTTCACGGGCACCTCGATACATCCGGGGGCGTTCGACGCCCTCGGATGTAAAGGTTAGACACTAACTAAGTGGCCTGTTGGATGGATTCGCGCGGATGCGCTTCAGGCCACTATTTGCCGGAGGTCAGGACTTCTTCTCGTCCGCTGCCTTGTCGGTCGGCTCGGCGATCAGTTTTTTAAGCTCGTCGCTCATCGGGAACTGCAGGTTCAGGCCCTTTGGCGGAATCGGCTGCTGGAACCACTTGTCGTAGCTCTTGTTGACGTCACCCGACTTGAAGTAGGCGACGATGGCTTCGTCGACCGCTTTCTTGAAGGCCGGATCGTCCTTGCGCACCATGCAGCCGTAGATTTCGTACGACTGTGGCGTGCCGGTGATGACCCAGTCGGCAGGCTTCTTGGCCTTGGCCATTTCACCGGCCAGCAGGGCGTCGTCCATCATGAAGGCCACGGCGCGGCCGCTTTCGAGCATGTTGAAGGCTTCACCGTGGTCCTTGGCGGAGATCACGTTCATCTTCATCTGCTTGTCGGCGTTCATCGCCTTGAGGATGCGCTCGGAGGTGGTGCCGGCGGTGGTCACCACGTTCTTGCCGGCCAGGTCGGCGAAATCTTTATAGGAGGGCTGGCCATCCTTGACCTTGGTCAGCAGGCGGGTGCCGACTTCGAAGATACCCACCGAGAAGCCGACCTGTTGCTGGCGCTCGACGTTGTTGGTGGTGGAGCCGCACTCCAGGTCCACGGTGCCGTTCTGCACCAGCGGGATGCGGGTCTGCGAGGTAACCAGGTTGTACTTGACCTTGATGTCGGTGCCCAGTTGCTTCTTCAGAGCTTCGACAACGGCTAGCTGGATGTCATGGGAGTAGCCCACCGGTTCCGGTTTGCCGGCCAGGTAGGAGAACGGGATGGAGGAGTCGCGGTGGCCCAGGGTGATGGTGCCGGAGTCCTTGATCTTCTTCAGAGTACCGGTGAGCTCTTCGGCCATGACCGGCGATGCGATGACAGCGGCCGCGATGGCGGCGCCCAGCAATTGACGAACGATGCGCATCAAATTTTCCTCGACGTGTTTGTTTTTTTTATGGAGCCGTTGGCGGACTCTTTCGTTCAACGAATACAGCATGAAGCGTGGTGCATTCGGCGTTCAAGTGTAGAGCATGAGTCGTGCCAAGCCCCAACCTTGATCATAACGCCGTGAAAATGCTGGGGATGACTCTTTGTTGAAGGTTTTTGGATGTCATTTGATGTCCGTCAAACCGAACGCATGGTGCCATGCTGTTCGGAAATCCGAATGAAGACATGTAGCTATCTACCGACATGGCTTGGCGGGTCGCGGGTCAACTGTGGCTTTTCCCATCAGGAGAAGCTGGATGAGTTTTCACGAGATTGCCCCCGATTCCATCGATGCGCTGATTGCCAAGCGTTTGCCGGCTTGGTTGCAAACCGCCGCGGTCGACCGCTTGCAGGCGCTACACCGTGCGCTCAAGGCACAGCAGAAAAGTGCCGAGAAGATGCGTGAACTGCTGGCACCTGTGTCGGCACTTGATGCTTTTGCCGAGCCCTTGCTCAGGCAGGCACTGCACCAGCAGTTCAAGCTCGACGTTGACGTGCGCAACAGCACTGTGAAGATCGTGCAGGAGATCTATCATCCGGTGCCGCTGAACTCGGCGCCGAAGCTATGGGACCGGCGCACGTCCAGCAGGGAGCTGTTGACTGCGGCACTGCATAACTACACCGAGGATGAAACCACGCCTGGCGAACTGACCGTGGCTACGGTGCTGGATGCCGATAAAAAACGGCTGAATATCGGTTTTACTCAGTTCGCGAAACTTTGCCGCAGTCTCGACCTGGGCGGTCAGTATCAGACATTGCTCAGGGCGCACCTGCGACCGAGCGATTTGCTGGAGAAGGAGGCCGTTCATGCGCAGGTCAAAGAGGACCTTCGGGCACGCATGGAGGTTGCCGTGCGCCGGGCCATTCTCGAAGGGCATATCGATGAGCGCGCCTACCTGCAACTGCTGCCATTGTGTGCGCCTGCGCCGATCGTTCCGGGCGATCCGGCCGTATTGACCTGCCGTCAGTTGCACCTGCTGGGCAAGCGCGTGGAGGGCGTGGTGACCGTGGAAGTCCGGGAGCACGCCTTGGGGGCTGTCACGGGCATTCTCAGCTGGATTCCGGGCGATCCGATCCAGCCCGTCCAGCATCATGCCTCCTGGTCTGCGTTGTACCAGACGCTGGCCAGGCGCATGCGGCAATCACCTTATGTCGACTTTTTCATGCGTTTCGTCCGTGAGCGGGACAGGCCGGTGTTCGCCACTGTCCTGAAAAAGCTGCTCAAGGAGACGGACAGCTCCCGGGATATCGAACTGGATGGACGTCATCTGGACTTCGAAGGCACGTTGATTGCCTACCTGGGTAAGTTGCGTATCGAGAAAATCCTGGATGACGCGCGTGTGCTTGCGGTGCCCACCGCTGAAGCAGATGCCGACGCGTGTCGCGAGCGATTCGACCGTTACCTGGAAGCTGGGCTTACCCTGCTCAATCTGGCGGCCTTCTTCGTGCCACTGCTTGGCGAGGTCATGCTGGGGGTGGCCGCCGTCCAGATTGCCAATGAGGTCTACGAGGGCTACGAGGACTGGGCAATAGGTGATCGTCAGTCCGCCTTGCAGCATATGTTCGGGGTGGCAGAGAACCTTGCGGTGGCTGCCATCCTCGCCACGGGGGGAGTGGCGACCGGGAAGGTGCTGGAGCGTTCGCTGGCGGTAGACAACCTGGTACCGATAGTCGATGACGCAGGGCAGGCCAAGCTGTTCAGGAACTCAATGGAACCACATGAATGGTCCGGCTCAGGCCTGTTGATGCGTCGGCTTGGCCGAGAACTGAGTAACATGACCGATGAGCAGGCCCTGTGGCTGGCCGAAGGTACCGGTTTTGGCGAGGAGCAACTGCGTCGATTGCATGTACAGCAGGCGTCGCCCCCAGCCCGGTTGCTCGATGCCTGGGAGCGCTACCAGCTGCACGAGCAGTTTCCTGCGTTGCGTGGCGAAGCCTTTGAGGCCGAGGTGCGATCCAGGCAAGGCACCGAGACACCAGAAGCGTTGCTGCTGAGGCGGGATTTCCCGGGATTGAGCCATCGGGGCGCGCGGGAAATCATCGAACAGGCCAATGGGCGGCAGCTCGCAGAGATGCTCGATAAGCAGCGCATTCCGCTGGAGCTTGCCGAGCACGCGTACTGGTTTCTGCGTGACAGTCGGTTGGATCGGGCTTGCGCTGGCTTGCGCCAGGCAAGCGCGGTGAATCTTGACAGTGAGCGTCTGGCCCTAGGGTTGATCGACCAGCAAGCGCCGTGGGCTGAGAACCTGCGTCTTGAATTGCGTGACGGTTCTCATGCAGGCACGTTGCGCACACAGGTAGGCAGTGAGGAAGCCGCGGATATTCGCTATATCGTTCGCGGCACCCAGGGTTATCAGGCCCGGGATGGCAACGGCATCCCGTTACCGCAGGCAACGGAGCAGGACAGTCTGATCCAGGCGATATGCCTGCATCTGCAACCGTCGCAGAAACTGTTGTTGGGTGATGCTTCGCTGGACGAAAAGGCGTTGACCGACAAGTTGGCAGCATTGGCTGCCACCCAGCGCGAGCAGGTGGCTACATTGATCAGGCAGGCGCCGGTCGGAGAGGGTATCCGTCCACTGGCCCGTTTCGCCGACGGCCGCCTGGGATATCCATTATGTGGCCGTACTCCAGGTGGCCGACAGGCGAGTCGACGGGGGATTCATCAGATCTATCCGACCCTCGGCGAGGATGAGCTGGAAAACTATCTGCTGGACCTGGTCTCCAGGCATGTCGATCCATGGGTGCACTACAACCAGTTGAAACATCAGTTGAGCCGCCTGCGCGAAGGCTTGCAGAGCTGGTGCCGCGCAGGCGGCGGCATACTCGCCAAGCTCAGGCGCCGGCGTGTGGCCACCGTCATGCGTCGTTGCTGGCGCCGCAAGAGCCGAGTCCTGGGCGATGGTGGCCATTGGCTGATGGTCCGTGGCGAGCAGGTCGGCAGCCTGCCGAGCCTGCCCGCGGGCATCAGCTATGGTCATGTGACCCGTCTGACCCTGCGCGACATGGACCTCGCCAACGTCGATGCGGACTTCCTGTCACGTTTCACCGGGCTGGTGGAACTTGACCTGCGGGAAAACAGGCTGACTCAGGTGCCGGCGGGCATCGAGCGCCTTACTTCGCTGCGCTACCTGCGCCTTGGGTACAACCAGATCGCCATGGACAGTGCCGGCAACCAGCGCCTGCTGGCCCTGGTCAATCTACGGGAACTCGACCTGGGCCATAACCCGCTCGGTTGGGCTCCGGATGTGAATGGGCTGCGACACCTGCGTCGGTTATCGCTGCATTCGGGCGAGATCGCCAGGTTGCCCGAGCGGGTTCAGCAGTTGCCCTGGCAGGGGGTGGTCGACCTGCGCAACAACAGCATCCAGCATGTGCGTCAGGATTTGCACAACCTGCAGCTGCGCCTGCAGCGGATGGTCCTGCACGACAATCCGCTGGATGAAGCCAGCCAGGCGTTGGTGAACCTGGCGTCCCGTGAGCCGATCAATCGCAACCCCATCGAGCACCAGCTGATCGATCAGGCGGCTCGGGAGCTGTGGTTGGCCGGCAGCTCGGGCAAGCTGCGTAGTCGGCGTGAAGCCCAGTGGCTGAGATTGCGCGAGGAACCTGAATCAACGGCGCTGTTCCAGTTCTTTGCCGATTTTGCCCGGACCGAGGATTTTCGCGAGCATGACGATTTCTATCGCAGGCGCATCTGGCGAATGATCGAGGCGTGCGAGCAGAACACCGAGCTGCGTGCAGTGATGTTCGCCCAGGCTGGCGGGGAGCGTGCCTGCGAGGATCGATTGTTGCTGATCCTCAGCGAACTGGAGGTCACGTTGTACGTGGAGCGTGCTTCGGCGGGAACGCGCCTGGTCGAGCGTGAGGAGGCCTTGCTGAAGGCCGGCCGGGCGTTGTATCGGCTGGATGAGGTCAATACGCTGGCTGCGCGCAAGGTTCAGGAGCTCGAGCGTAGAGGTGGGGAGGTGGACCCGATCGAAGTCTATATGGCCTATCGAACGCATCTGGCCGAGCCGCTGGGCCTTCCTGCCCAGCCTGACGGCATGTACTACCTGATGGATGCCAGGGTGTCGCCGGGTGACCTGATCACGGCCAGGCTTCAGGTCCTGCGGGAGGAGACGCCGCAACGGCTGAGCGAGGCGCTGGCACAACGCCCGTTTTGGGACAGCTTTGTGCATGTGCGCTACCCGGAGAGGGTCGATGCCTTGGTCTCTGCCCTCGATGAGCAATTGACACAGGCCGCGTCGCTGTCCGAGCAGATGTACCTGGTTCGATCCGAGGCCCTGAGGGTGAAGTACGAAGCCTCGCTGCAGGCGCTGCGCCTGAGTCTGGCGCAGGAGGCGTACGCCCGCCTCCTGCCGGCTGTGCCTGTCGCCGAGGCGTGATCAGGCAGCCTGGACGCGAGCCTGGTTCTGTAGCAGGTACTCCTCGAGTGCCTGCTGCTCGGCGGCAGAGGTGAACAGGCCGAGTTTGGTCCGGCGCCAGAGGATGTCGGCGGCATCGACCGCCCATTCCTGTTCGCGCAAGTAGTCCACTTCACGGCTGAACAGCCCGCCGCCAATGGATTGCCCCAGGCCTTCTGGACCTTCCACGCCCTCGAGCAGGCGCCATACGCGGCTGCCGTAGGTGACGGCCCAACGCTTGGCGATGTCCACCGGCAACCAGTCATGGCGTGCCAGCACGGCATCGACCAGCGCCTGTACGGTGGTCATGCTCTCGCCGCCCGGCAGCGGTGCGCCGGCGGTCCAGCTGCCACGCATCTGGGTGAAGAACGGTTGCAGTTCGGCCATGGCCGACTCGGCCAGCTTGCGGTAGGTGGTCAGCTTGCCGCCGAACACCGACAGTAGCGGCGCCTCGCCTTGGGCAGCGGACAACGCGAGGGTGTAGTCGCGGGTGACGGCCGACGGGTTGTCCGACTCGTCGTTGCACAGCGGGCGCACGCCGGAATAGGTGTGCAGGATATCGGCGTGGCTGAGCTGGTGGTTGAAGTGCTCGTTGACCACCTTGAGCAGGTAGTCGGTTTCCTGCTCGGTGATCGCCACCTTGGCCGGGTCGCCGCTGTACTCGCGATCGGTGGTGCCGATCAGGGTGAAGCGGTCCAGGTAAGGAATGCAGAAGACGATGCGCTGGTCTTCGTTCTGCAGGATATAGGCGTGCTCGCCTTCGTACAGGCGCGGCACGATCAGGTGGCTGCCCTGGATCAGGCGGATGCCGTATGGCGCGTCGAGCTTGAGGTCGTCCTTGATGAAGCTGGCGACCCAGGGGCCGGCCGCGTTCACCAGTGCCCGGGCGCGGATGCTCTGCAGGCTGCCATCGGCATGCTGCAGTTCCACCTGCCATAGGCCATCGACGCGCTCGGCGCGCAGGCAGCGGGTGCGGGTGTGGATGTGCGCGCCCTTTTCCCGGGCGGCCATGGCGTTGACTACCACCAGGCGAGCATCGTCCACCGCACAGTCGGCGTATTCGAAGCCGCGGGTAATGGCCGGCTTGAGCGGGTAGCCCGGGCCGAAGCGCAGGCCGCGCGAGGCGCCCAGACGCTTGCGCTTGCCCAGGTGGTCATAGAGGAACAGGCCAGCGCGGATCATCCACGCCGGGCGCAGGTGCGGACGATGGGGCAGCACGAAGCGCATGGGTTTGACGATGTGTGGCGCCTTGGCCAGCAACACTTCGCGTTCGGCCAGCGCTTCGCGCACCAGGCGGAACTCGTAGTGCTCCAGGTAGCGCAGGCCGCCGTGGATCAGCTTGCTGCTGGCCGAGGAGGTGTGTTGTGCCAGGTCGTCCTTTTCACAAAGGAACACCTTCAGGCCGCGCCCGGCGGCATCGGCAGCGATACCGACGCCATTGATGCCACCGCCGATCACGGCGAGGTCGTAGCAGTCCTGGAGTGGTGGCTGGGACGAAACGGGCTGGGACACGGGCAAGGCCTCCTGGGGCTGTTCACATCGAATATGAACATTGATGTTCGTTTTCGAAAATACTAGCGCAATGAACAGGCGGCTGCCAGTCAGTCTTTATAGAAAAAACTGATCGGATGACAGGGAAATGAACATTTATGAAAAAGGTGGGGTGAACGGTTGAAGATTTTCAGGGGTGTTGAGATCGAGCGCCGCCCGCGCGGCGCATCGCGGGACAAGCCCACAGGCGTAGCGCGTGGCTTGAGGGCCGCGCGGTCGCTGTGGGAGCGGCTTCAGCCGCGAACACCGGCATAGCCGGTGCCAGGCACCGCGTCGCCTGCTTCGCGGGTAAACCGGCTCCCACAGGGATCGCGCCAGATTCTAAAAATTGAGCAAGACAGTTGCTCCCACATCTGTTTCGGGCCAGTTATGTCTGCGCCGCCGCGGCTGTATGCCTAGTTTGTACGACGCGGTTTCAGCGTGGGCACCACTGCAGCTCCACCTGTCTCAAGATGTGCACCAAGGCGAACAGCTATAACGTCACAGGACAGACTGGCCCGAAACAGATGTGGGAGCGGGCTTGTCCCGCGATGCGCCGCGCGGGCGGCGCTCGATCTCACAGGCAATACAAGGGGTGAGGCCTGCGCCCTTTGCCCTCCCACGCCCTCTGCCTCAAACCACCTCAAGACGAATCTTGTACTGGTTGAGCAACTGGGTCAGGGCAGGAGTGGGCGCCTGGTCGGTCACCAGGCAGTCGATCAGCCTGATCGAACCGAGGCGGACCATGGCATTGCGGCCGAACTTGCTCGAGTCCGCCGCCAGCAGCACCTGGCGGGCGTTGGCGATGATCGCCTGGGATACCCGCACTTCCTGGTAGTCGAAGTCCAGCAGGCTGCCGTCCTCATCGATGCCGCTGATGCCGACCACGGCGAAGTCGACCTTGAACTGGTTGATGAAGTCGACGCTCGCCTGGCCGACCACGCCGCCGTCGCGACGCACCGTGCCGCCGGCCACCAGCACCTCGAAATCGTCCTTGGCCGCCAGGATCGCCGCCACGTGCAGGTTGTTGGTGATGACCTTCAGGTGGTTGTGGTTGAGCAGGGCGCGGGCAATGGATTCGGTGGTGGTGCCGATATTGATGAACAGCGAGGCATGGTCGGGAATCTGTCGGGCCACGGCTTCGGCGATGCGCTGCTTCTCGTCGCGCATCTGGTCGGCGCGCATGGCGTAGGCGGTGTTCTCGATGCTCGAGTCGTAGGCCGCGCCACCGTGATAGCGGCGCAGCAGGTTGCCCTCGGCGAGCTGGTTGATATCGCGGCGGATGGTCTGCGGGGTGACGACGAACAGCTGCGCCATCTCCTCGATGCTCACGTAGCCGCGTTCGCGGACCAGCTCGAGGATTTGTTGTTGGCGTGGGGGCAGATTCATGGGCGGTCCTTTGGGGCTGCCGGACAAATTCTGCAATGATGCCGTAGGTCGTGGTGTAGGACCAGTCTGGTTATCGCGTAAATAGCCATCGCGGGGCAAGCCCGCTCCCACGCACAACCACTTGTGGGAGCGGGCTTGCCCCGCGATGCTTCAGGGATCAGGCGTCGTGATCTTCCCAGTCGCGGGTGCGATCGACAGCCTTGCGCCAGCCCTTGTACAGCTTCTCTTTCGCCGCTTCATCCAGCTGCGGGCTGAACTCGCGCTCGATGATCGCCTTGTCGCGCAGCTCGTCCAGGCCGCTCCAGAAACCGCAGGCAAGGCCTGCCAGGTAGGCCGCGCCCAGGGCCGTGGTCTCGCGCATCTTCGGACGCTCGACGCAGGTGCCGAGAATGTCGGCCTGGAACTGCATGAGGAAGTTGTTGGCCACCGCGCCACCATCCACCCGCAGTTCGCTCAGGCGCTGGCCGCAGTCCTGCTGCATGGCGTCGAGCACGTCGCGGGTCTGGTAGGCGATCGACTCCAGGGCGGCGCGGATGATGTGGTCGACCTTGACGCCACGGGTCAGGCCGAACAGCGCGCCACGGGCATACGGATCCCAGTAGGGCGCGCCCAGGCCGGTGAAGGCCGGCACCAGGTAGACGCCGTTGCTGTCCTTGACCTTGCTGGCGAAGTATTCGGTGTCGTAGGCGTCGTTGACGATCTTCAGTTCATCGCGCAGCCACTGCACGGTGGAGCCGCCGTTGAACACCGCGCCTTCGAGGGCGTAGGCCACCTCGCCGCGGGGGCCGCAGGCGATGGTGGTGAGCAGGCCGTGGGACGACTGGACCGCCTTGTCGCCGGTGTTCATCAGCAGGAAGCAGCCGGTGCCGTAGGTGTTCTTGGCCTGGCCGGGCTCCACGCACATCTGGCCGAACAGCGCCGATTGCTGGTCGCCGGCGATACCGGCGATGTCGATACCGCTCTTGGTCTTGCCATAGACTTCGGACGATGGGCGTACCTCAGGCAGCATCTGGCGCGGAATGCCAAGGATATCGAGGAGCTTGTCGTCCCATTGCAGGCTGTGGATGTTGAACATCAGCGTGCGCGAGGCGTTGGTGTAGTCGGTGACATGCACCTTGCCGCCGGAGAACTTCCAGATCAGCCAGGTATCGATGGTGCCGAACAGCAGTTCGCCACGCTCGGCGCGTTCGCGGGCGCCTTCGACATTGTCGAGGATCCACTTGAGCTTGGTGCCAGAGAAGTACGGGTCGGTGACCAGGCCGGTGGCCTCGCGGATGTACTGCTCGTGGCCGTCGCGCTTGAGCTGGGCGCAGATTTCGGTGCTGCGGCGGCACTGCCAGACGATGGCGTTGTACACCGGACGCCCGGTTTCCTTGTCCCAGACCACGGTGGTCTCGCGCTGGTTGGTGATGCCGATGGCGGCGACCTGGGCGTGGCTGATGCCGGCCTGGGCCAGGGCCTCGACCATGGTCGCGCTCTGGGTGGCGAAGATTTCCATCGGGTCATGCTCGACCCAGCCCGCCTGCGGGTAATGCTGGGCGAATTCACGCTGCGAGGTGCCCACCACGTTGGCGTCGCGATCGAAGATGATGGCGCGCGAACTGGTGGTGCCCTGGTCCAGGGCGATGATGTAGTTCTTGTCCAGGGTATCGGTCATGTCGGTGGCCTTGCACGAATATGGGAGTAGGTCAGGGCGTGGCGGGCGCCGGCCTTGCGGTCCGGGCCCGGCGCGGGCATCAGGAAACCTGGGTGTCGCCCTGAGGATTATCGTCTGTTTGTTGGGCCGCGGCCTGGGTGGCTGGCAAGTTGCGGGCGATCAGCCCGCGGTACAGGGCCGCGCCCAGGCTGGCACCGAGGATCGGCGCGAACACCGGCACCAGGAAATACGGAATATCGCGTCCGCCGGTGAAGGCGACTTCGCCCCAGCCGGCCAGGAAGGTCATCAGTTTAGGCCCGAAATCCCGCGCCGGGTTCATCGCGAAGCCGGTCAGCGGGCCCATGGCGCTGCCGATCACGGCGATCAGCAGGCCGATCAGCAGGGGGGCGGTGGCACCGCGTGGCAGACCGTTGTTGTCGTCGGTCAGGGCCATGATCACGGCCATCAGGATGGCGGTGATGATCACCTCGACCAGGAAGGCCTGGCCGGTGGACAGCGCCGGGTGCGGATAGGTGGAGAACACCGAGGCCAGCTCCAGGCTGGCCTGGCTGCCACGCACCATGGCGTGGCTTTGTTCGAAATCGAAGAACAGGTTGCTGTACAGGAAGTACACCAGGGCGGCGCCACAGAACGCGCCGCACACCTGGGCCAGCATGTAGAACGGCAGCTTGCGCTTGTCGAAGCCGGCGAACACGGCCAGGGCGATGCTGACCGCCGGGTTCAGGTGCGCGCCGGAGACGCCGGCGGTCAGGTAGATCGCCATGCTCACGCCGACCCCCCAGATGATGCTGATCTCCCACAGGCCGAAGCTGGCGCCGGCGACCTTGAGCGCGGCGACACAACCGGTGCCGAAGAAGATAAGCAGGGCGGTGCCGAGAAACTCGGCCAGGCATTGGGCGGATAACGTGGGTTCGCGTAGAGCAGTTGTCATGTGTGACCTCGGTTCTTGTTGTTGTGAGGCGCTGGGCGCTCGACAGCAAAAAAGCCCGGAGTCGATCCCCATTGACGCCGGGCGGGTACAGGAAGTGCACCTTATAGGTGCACCATGTATTCATAAACGAAAAAATATAGACAAGAAACGCTGATGTCAAAGGTCGAAAATGAACGCTTGGCCACAATCTGACTGACGCACCGGGTCGTGAATCCATGGCCGCTGCTCTAGCCTGGGACCTGCGCTGGCTGCACCGGTGGAATTGCCCTAAAGTACCGGGCGACTTGTGATCGACTGGAGCCGTTGATGACCCCCGCCCTGGACCTTTTGAAGAAGGCGCGCGCCGAGCACCGCGTGCACAGTTACGAACATGATCCGAAAACCGCCTCGTATGGCCTGGAGGCGGCGGAAAAGCTGGGCCTTGACCCGCTGCGGGTGTTCAAGACCCTGCTTGCCAGCAGCGAAAAGGGAGAGCTGCTGGTAGCGGTGGTACCGGTGGTCGGCACCCTCGACCTGAAGGCACTGGCCCATGCGGCGGGGGTAAAAAAATGCGAGATGGCCGATCCGCAGGCGGCCCAGCGCGCCACGGGTTACCTGGTCGGGGGGATCAGCCCGCTGGGGCAGAAGAAGCGCCTGCGCACCTTTATCGATCAATCCGCGCAACAACATGAAACGATTCATGTGAGTGCTGGCCGCCGTGGGTTGGAAGTGGAGCTGGCCGCCGTGGTGCTGGCCACCCATACCCAGGGACAGTTCGCCGAGATCGGTCGCGGCTGATCATCTGTACTGATTGAAATTCCACGACTCTGTCACTGTCGGGCCCTGGCGGCATGCCGCATGCTCGGAACCTTTACCGTCAGATACAGGAGTCGTGGCATGCAGTTGCATTTTCATCAGGTGGACGCCTTCAGCGACCGCCCGTTCGCTGGCAACCCGGCCATGGTCTACCACCTGGAACAGTGGCTCGACGATGGCCTGATGCAGCAGGTGGCCGCCGAACACAACCTCGCCGAAACCGCCTTCGTGGTGGCCGAAGGTGATGGCTATCGGATCCGCTGGTTCACCCCGAGCACCGAAGTCCCCCTGTGCGGTCACGCCACCCTGGCCAGCGCCCATGTCCTGTTCGACGTCTACGGTGAGCAAGCGCCGCGCCTGGATTTCCAGAGCCGTTCGGGCCTGCTCAGCGTCAGCCGTGAGCATGGCCGCCTGTGGTTGGACTTCCCGCGCATCGACCCGCAGCCGCTGACCGAGCCTGTGGCGGTGGCCGAAGCGCTGGGATGCGAGGTGCGCGAGGTCTACCAGACCCGCGAGCTGTTCGTGGTGCTCGACTCGGAGCAGGCGGTACGCGATTGCGCGCCGGACATGGCGGCGCTGGCTCGCCTGCCGGGCTTGGGGGTGATCGTGACGGCTCCAGGCGAGCGGCATGATTTCGTGTCGCGCTATTTCGCTCCGGGCATCGGCATCCCGGAGGACCCGGTCACCGGTTCCACCCATTGCTCGCTGATCCCTTACTGGGCGGCGCGGTTGGGCAAGTCCGAGCTGCAGGCCTTCCAGTGCTCGACCAGGGGAGGTGAGCTGTTCTGTCGTCTGGAAGGGGAGCGGGTGAAGATCGGCGGGATGGCTCGGCGGGTGGCCAGCGGTACGCTGATGTTGTGAATCTGCATGGGCATGTGTCCCTGTAGGAGCGGGCTTGTCCCGCGAATGCGTTCGATCCGGCACAGTTGTAGCCAGATCTGGCGCAATCGCGGGACAAGCCCGCTCCTACAGAGTGATGTCAGGCCGCCTGCATCAATGCGCGGAGCTCACGCGTCGCACGCCCTGCTCATGACTGGCCAGCTGCGCTGCGACGCTGCCGGGTACCGCGAACAGCACCAGGTGGTCCGCCGCTACCGCGATACCAACGTCCTGGCCGACCTGATGGTCGTTGTGGCTGGGGAAGATCGCCTCGAGCTGGCTGCCGGTGGGCAGTTGCAGGCGATACAGGGTCGAGGCGCCGAGGAAGCTCTTGCCGATGACCTGCGCCCGCAACGGGCTGTCGGGGGCATGGATGATGTCATCCGGACGCAGCAGCACATCCACCGAACTGCCAGGAGCCATGGTGTAGGCACGGTTGCCGCGCAGCTCGCCGAGTTCGGTGGTTACTGACTCGTGGCTGCTCATCTGGCCGCGAATGAAGTAGCCCTGGCCGATGAAGCTTGCGACAAACGGGGTCTGCGGCTCGTGGTAGAGGTTGTAGGGGGTGTCCCACTGTTCCAGGCGACCCTCCTTGAACACGCCGACATGGTCGCTGACGGCAAAGGCTTCTTCCTGGTCGTGGGTGACCAGGATGGCGCTGGTGCCACGGCCCTTGAGAATGTCGCGGACCTCATGGCTCAGGCGCCGACGCAGTTCCACGTCGAGGTTGGAGAACGGCTCGTCAAGCAGCAGCAGTTGCGGCTCGGGCGCCAGCGCCCGGGCCAGGGCCACGCGCTGCTGCTGGCCGCCGGACAGCTCGTGCGGGTAGCGCCCGCCCAGGCCGCCGAGCTTGACCAGCTCGAGCATCTCGTCGACCACCGCCGTCTGGCGCGGGTGCTTGCCGATGCCGAAGGCGATGTTCTGTGCCACGGTGAGGTGGGGGAACAGGGCGTAGTCCTGGAACACCATGCCGATCCGGCGCTTTTCCGGGGCCAGGGTGAACCCGGCGCGGGAAATGACTTCGCCGGCCAGCTGGATCTCGCCGTCGTGCACCGGCTCGAAGCCGGCGATGGCGCGCAGCGTGGTGGTCTTGCCGCAACCGGAGGACCCCAGCAGGCAACCGATGTCGCCTGCGTTCAGGTGCAGGTTGAGGTTCTGGACGATGCGCTGTTCGCCATAGCCGCAGGCGAGGTTGCGCAGGTTGAGCAGTAGCTGTTGACTCATGCGTGGTGGTAAGCCGGTTCTACAAGGAATTCCAGAAGGGCCTTCTGCGCATGCAAGCGGTTTTCAGCTTCGTCCCAGGCGACCGAACGGGCGTCGTCGAGCAGGTCCTGGCTGATTTCCTCGCCACGGTGGGCGGGCAGGCAATGCATGAACAGGGCATCGGGTGCCGCCAGGTCGAGCAGTTCGCGGGTGACCTGGTAAGGCGCGAAATGCGCCAGGCGCCGTGCAGTTTCCTCTTCCTGGCCCATGGAAGTCCAGACATCCGTGGTCACCAGATGAGCGCCGCGCACGGCTTCCTTCGGATCACGGATGATCTGTACACGGTCACCGGCCAGCGCCAGGAAGCGCTGATCAGGCTCGTAGCCTTCAGGGCAAGTGATGCGCAGTTGGAAATCGAACTGCACGGCAGCTTCGATATAGGAGTTGCACATGTTGAAGCCGTCGCCGACCCAGGCCACGGTCTTGCCCTGGATCGCGCCACGGTGCTCGAAGAAGGTCTGCATGTCGGCCAGCAGTTGGCAGGGGTGCGACTCGTCGGACAGGCCGTTGATGACCGGCACCTTCGAGTTGGCGGCGAACTCGGTCAGGGTGCTGTGGGCGTGGGTGCGGATCATCACCGCGTCGACCATGCTCGAGAGCACGATGGCGCTGTCGGCGATCGGCTCGCCGCGGCCCAGCTGGGTGTCGCGCGGCGACAGGAAGATGGCCTGGCCGCCGAGCTGGATCATGCCGGCTTCGAAGGACACCCGGGTGCGGGTCGAGGACTTCTCGAAGATCATGCCCAGCACGCGGTTCTTCAGCGGCTCGAACAGCACGCCTCGTTTGCGCAGGTCCTTCAGCTCGATGCCTCGACGGATCACACCGAGCAATTCGTCAGCGGTGAAATCCATCAGGGAGAGAAAGTGCCTTGCGCTCATGATTGACTACCTTATCTGCAACGTTCTGCAGGTCGACCGTATGGGTTTTGTTGACAACGGGGGTGACCTGCGGCGTAAGCCGCACGGGGCGGACGGAATAGGGAAAGGCGCAATACTATAATTAAATGTCGCCTAAAACCAAGAGGGGAAACAGCGCCACTGTGTCAAAGGGTGTCGTAAGCCCTTGCCGGCTAGCTGTTTTTTATTTGCTACAGCGGTTGTACACGGCTCGGAGCGTATTTGGCAAACCCGTTGTCGCGAATCGCCCGCCTGATGTCGTCCGATTCACGCCGCGAACCTCGCTGGCGAGCCCCGGTCGGCAGGCGCATAGTCGAACCTCGACAATAACAAGGCAGAGGCGGCCATGACCAAGACCCTGCATCACCGAGCCTGTCACCTGTGCGAGGCCATCTGCGGCCTGAACATCGAAGTCACCCACGAAGCCGATGGCCCGGCGCGGATCAGCTCGATCAAGGGCGACCCGCAGGATCCGTTCAGCCGCGGCCATGTCTGCCCCAAGGCGGTCGCCCTGCAGGACATCCAGGAGGACCCCGACCGCCTGCGCCAGCCCCACCGGCGCATCGGTGACCAGTGGCTGCCAATCAGTTGGGACGAAGCCTTCGCCCTGGCCGCCGAGCGGCTGTGGGCGATCCAGCAGGCCCACGGGCGCAACGCGGTCGCCGTGTACCAGGGCAACCCCAGCGTGCACAACTATGGGCTGATGACCCATAGCAACTACTTCCTCGGCTTGCTCAAGACCCGCAATCGCTTCTCGGCGACCTCGGTGGACCAGTTGCCGCAGCACCTGACCAGCCACCTGATGTACGGCCATGGCCTGCTGCTGCCAATTCCGGACATCGACCATACGCAGTTCATGCTCATCCTGGGCGGCAATCCATTGGCCTCCAATGGCAGCATCATGACCGTCCCGGATGTGGAAAAGCGCCTCAAGGCACTCAAGGCCAGGGGCGGGCAACTGGTGGTGGTGGATCCGCGACGCAGCGAGACGGCTGCGCTGGCCGACCAGCACCTGTTCATTCGCCCCGGTGGCGACGCGGCGCTGCTGTGTGGCTTGCTGCATACGCTGTTCAGCGAGAACCTGGCCCGGGGCTCGCATCTGCCGGTTGCGGGCCTGGAGCAGGTGCGCGAAGCCATCCTGCCGTTCGATGCGTCTGCCATGAGCGCGTTGTGCGGTATTCCGGCCGAGGCGATCCGCCAGCTGGCGCGGGATTTCGCCGCCGCCGACAAGGCGGTGTGCTATGGCCGGATGGGCGTATCGACCCAGGCCTTCGGTTCGCTGTGCCACTGGCTGGTGCAGTTGATCAACCTGGTCACCGGTAATCTCGACCGCGAGGGTGGCGCCCTGTGCACGGCGCCTGCGGTCGACCTGGTCGCCAGCACCTCCGGCGGGCATTTCGATCAATGGCGCAGCCGGGTCTCGGGCTTGCCCGAGTATGGCGGCGAGCTGCCGGTCTCGGCCCTGGCCGAAGAGATCCTCGAACCAGGCGAAGGGCAGGTGCGGGCGCTGGTGACCGTGGCGGGCAACCCGGTGCTGTCCACGCCTAACGGGCGACGCCTGGACGAGGCCCTGGCCGGCCTCGACTTCATGCTCAGCATCGATCTGTACATCAACGAGACCACGCGCCATGCCGACCTGATCCTGCCGTCGACCTCGGCGCTGGAGAACGATCACTACGATTCCACCTTCAACCTGCTGGCGGTGCGCAACGTCACCCGCTTCAACCGGGCGATCCTACCCAAGCCCGATGGCGCGCTGCACGACTGGGAGATCTTCGTGGGCCTGGCCAAGGCCTTTGCCGAGCGCGCGCAGGTTGAGCTCAAGGCCACCTTGCCGCCGGCACAGATGATCGACTTCGCCCTGCGCAAGGGGCCTTATGGCGACGGGACGCCCTGGAAGCTCTCGCTGGAGGCGCTAGACGCGTATCCCCATGGTCTCGACCTCGGGCCGCTATGTGCCAACCTGGCAACGCGCCTGCGCACGGCGAGCGGGCAGGTCGAGGCGGCACCGGCGGTGCTGCTCGAAGACCTGTGGCGCCTTGCCAGTGTGTCCGCGCCCACGGATGACCAGCTGTTGCTCATCGGCCGTCGCCATGTGCGCAGCAACAACTCGTGGATGCACAACTACCACCGCCTGGTCAAAGGCAAGCCGCGCCACCAGTTGCTGATGCACCCGGACGATTTGAGCCGGCGCCAGTTGCAGGACGGCCAGATGGTGCGGGTGCGCTCACGCACCGGGGTGATCGAGGTGGCGGTACAGGCCAGCGAGGAGATGATGCCGGGGGTGGTCAGCCTGCCCCATGGCTACGGCCATGGGCGCCAGGGCGCGCGCTTGCAGGTGGCCGCTGTGCAGCCGGGGGCGAGTGCCAATGACCTGACTGACGAACACCTGCGCGATGGCGTTTCCGGCAATGCCGCCCTCAATGGCGTGCCGGTACAGGTCGAGGCCGCATGAAGCACGGCAAGGCCGAGCACGCTGCTCGGCTTTCCGATACAATGCGTCACCGTGCCGACGACCCTGTCGGAAAGTTCAGCCGAGGTGCTTCATGGATATCATCGATACAATCAAAGAGCAGATTGCCAACAACACCATTCTGCTTTACATGAAAGGTTCGCCGAATGCCCCACAGTGTGGCTTCTCGGCCAAGGCTTCGCAGGCCGTGATGGGTTGCGGCGAGAAGTTCGCCTACGTCGACATCCTGCAGAACCCGGAAATTCGCGCCAACCTGCCCAAGTACGCCAACTGGCCGACTTTCCCGCAACTGTGGGTGGCTGGTGAGCTGGTCGGCGGCAGCGACATCATGCTGGAAATGTTCGAGAAGGGTGAACTGCAGACCCTGATCAAGGACGCGGCCGCCAAGGCCAAGGCTTCCGAGGCCTGATTCAGGTCTACTCGCCTGCACGCAAAAAGCCCCGCGATAGCGGGGCTTTTTGTTGGGTAATCGTCAGTAATTGCAAGGCCACAATTCGTCGACTGCATGCGGCTTGTGTAGGAGCGGCCTTGTGTCGCGAAAGGGCCGCATAGCGGCCCCGGCAATATCAGCTTGATGCGTAGATCTGGGGCCGCTACGCGCCCCTTTCCGGCCGGTCCGACGCCTCGGCGAGGCCGCTCCTACAGGGTTACGCGATCACCTGCTGGAGATGCTTTGTCTGACCGACGTAAAGCTTACTCTTCGCCCATCTGCGACTGCAGGTAGTTCTCGATTGTGATCTTGTCGATCAGGCCAAGCTGGGTTTCCAGCCAGTCGATGTGCTCTTCCTGGTCTTCGAGGATGTCTTCGAGCACATCGCGCGAGCCGAAGTCGCCAGCTGTTTCGCAGTGGGCGATGGCGGCCTTGAGGTCGGCATGGGCCTTTTTCTCAAGCTTCAGGTCGCAGTCGAGCATCTCTTTGGTGTGCTCGCCGATCATCAGCTTGCCCAGGTCCTGGACGTTGGGGATGCCTTCGAGGAAGAGGATGCGCTTGATCAGCTTGTCAGCGTCCTTCATCGCCTGGATGGACTCTTTGTACTCGAGCTTGCCGATCCTGTTCAGGCCCCAATCTTCATACATGCGCGCGTGCAGGAAGTACTGGTTGATTGCGACCAGCTCGTTTCCGAGGATCTTGTTGAGATGCTGGATGACGCTTACGTCGCCTTTCATGATGGGGTCTGCCCTGTAGATGTTGAGCCAATGAAAACAAGTCTGAGCCCCTCAACTATCTATGTCAAACCTAAGTTATTGAATAATAAGTGAAAATTAATCGGAATAAGAATGTTTGTGAACTGCGTTCGGGCGCTAACTTATTGAATTGCAGGCATAAAAAAACCGGACTCTGGGTCCGGTTCTTCGAATTCGGGGTAATTACGCCGCGTTGAATTCAGCGGGGTAGGGCAGGGCGGCCTGCTGGCTCAGTTGCAGCTCGGTGAGGGTTTCGCGCACCACCTGCTTGGCGAGGCAGGCGCACTTGCCGCACTGGCTGGCCACATTGGTGGCAGCTCGCACTTCCTTGTAGCTGCAGCATCCTTCGTAGATCGCATCGCGGATCTGTCCATCGGTGACACCGACACAGAGACACACATACATAAAGGCTGACCGTCGCGGGTTGAGTCGATGCGTTGGAGAGTAATGGTAATGAGAATGCTTGTCAAAACACTTTGTGTAAGGTGCGCGCCAGAGCGACCGGCGGTCGAGATTCGGCCTGTCACGCAAAGCTGTGTATGATGGTCGGCCTTTGCTGGATCCGGGGGAAGATGTTCCGCCCGGGCAAGGTTTTTCACCCCTCATCAGGAGAGATCGAATGAGCGTACTCGTTGGCAAACAAGCCCCGGACTTCACCGTTCCAGCCGTGCTGGGCAACGGCGAGATCGTCGACAGCTTCAACCTGGCCTCGGCCATCAAGGGCAAGTACGGCCTGGTATTCTTCTACCCGCTGGACTTCACCTTCGTCTGCCCGTCCGAGCTGATCGCCCTGGACAACCGCATCCCTGACTTCCAGGCGCGCAACGTGGAAGTGATCGGCGTGTCGATCGACTCGCACTTCACCCACAACGCCTGGCGCAACACCCCGGTCAACAACGGCGGTATCGGTCAGGTCAAGTACACCCTGGCAGCCGACATGACCCACGAAATCTGCAAGGCCTACGACGTCGAGTCCGAAGGCGGCGTGGCCTTCCGTGGCGCCTTCCTGATCGACACCAACGGTGTCGTTCGTTCGCAGATCGTCAACGACCTGCCACTGGGCCGTAACATGGACGAGCTGCTGCGCCTGGTCGACGCCCTGCAGTTCCACGAAGAGCACGGCGAAGTCTGCCCGGCCAACTGGAAGAAAGGCGACAAGGGCATGAACGCTTCGCCGGAAGGCGTTGCTGCTTACCTGAGCGAGAACGCTGGCAAGCTGTAATTGCCATGCGCATAAAAAAACCGGCCCTGGTGGCCGGTTTTTTTATGCCCGCGGTTAGTGCGTTCGGCGCCCTGTAGGAGCGGCCTTGTGCCGCGAAAGGGCCGCGCAGCGGTCCCGCGATATCTGCCTCGGCACTGAGATCCTGGGGCTTCTGCGCAGCCCTTTCGCGGCGCAAGGCCGCTCCTACAGGGAACGGTCGGCTTAATCGTTGAAATCGCGCCAGCCGCCCATCTCTTTCCAGCGATTGACGATGCCGCAGAACAACTCGGCGGTCTTCTCGGTGTCGTAGCGCGCCGAATGCGCCTCACGCCCGTCGAAGTCGATGTCCGCGCTCTGGCAGGCCCGGGCCAGCACGGTCTGGCCGTAGGCGAGGCCGGCGAGGGTGGCGGTATCGAAGCTGGAGAACGGATGGAACGGGTTGCGCTTGATGTCGTTGCGCGCCACCGCGGCATTGAGGAAGCCCAGGTCGAAGCTGCTGTTGTGCCCGACCAGGATCGCCCGCTTGCAGCCATTGGCCTTCAGCGCCTTGCGCACGCCGCGGAAGATATCGGTCAGCGCGCTTTCCTCGCTCACCGCCATGCGCAGCGGGTGGTCCAGCTTGATACCGGTGAACTCCAGCGCGGCCGCTTCGATATTGGCCCCTTCGAACGGTTCGACCCGGTGGAAGTAGGTGTGCTCGGGGAACAGGAAGCCCTTCTCGTCCATGCCGATGGTGACGGCGGCGATCTCCAGCAGCGCGTCGGTGGCGCTGTTGAAACCGCCGGTCTCGACATCCACCACCACGGGCAGGTAGCCACGGAAACGCTCGGCCATCGGGTGGCGCGAGCCGCTGCTGACCTGGCTGTCCTGGTCGTCTTCGTACAGATCTTCGCTCACGCGTTGTCCTCCAGCAGGCGCCAGCGCAACTTCTCACCGGCGCGCAGGGGGATCACGGTGTTGTCGCCGAACGGCAGGCTGTCCGGCGCGGTCCATTCCTCACGCACCAGGGTGATGGTGTCGGTGTTGCGCGCCAGGCCGTAGAAGTCCGGGCCGTGCTTGCTGGCGAAGCCTTCGAGCTTGTCCAGGGCGTTGCGCTGTTCGAACGCCTCGGCGTACATCTCGATGGCGGCATAAGCGGTGTAGCAGCCGGCGCAGCCGCAGGCGGCTTCCTTGGCATGCTTGGCGTGGGGCGCCGAGTCGGTGCCGAGGAAGAACTTCGGGTTGCCGCTGGTGGCGGCATCCAGCAGCGCCACCTGATGGGTGTTGCGCTTGAGGATCGGCAGGCAGTAGAAGTGCGGGCGGATACCGCCAACCAGCATGTGGTTGCGGTTGTACAGCAGGTGCTGGGCGGTGATGGTCGCACCGACGTTGGCCGGCGCTTCGCTGACGAACTGCGCGGCGTCGCTGGTGGTGATGTGTTCGAACACCACCTTCAGGGTCGGGAAGCGTTCGACCAGGCGGCGCATGTGCTCGTCGATGAAGCGTTTCTCGCGGTCGAACACGTCGATCTCGCTGCGCGTGACTTCACCGTGCACCAGCAAGGGCATGCCGGTTTCGGCCAGGGCCTCGATCGCCGGGAAGATATTGTCGATGCTGGTCACGCCCGAATCGGAGTTGGTGGTGGCGCCGGCCGGGTAGAGCTTGGCGGCGTACACGATCCCGCTGGCCTTGGCGGCCCGCACATCGTCGGCGCTGGTGCGGTCGGTGAGATAGAGCACCATCAGTGGCTCGAAGCGGCTGCCGGCGGGGCGTGCGGCAAGGATGCGCTCACGGTAGGCGGCGGCCTCGACGGCGTTGCGCACTGGCGGAACCAGGTTAGGCATGATGATGGCACGGGCGAAGGTGCGCGCCACGTCACCGACGGTGTGGGGCAGGACGGCACCATCGCGCAGATGGATGTGCCAGTCGTCGGGGCGCAGGAGGGTCAGGCGATCGGACATTGGAGATTCCAGGCGGGTCGAACTCAGAAGCCAATGCTACCGGAAAACCCCTGTTCGAGCACGGCTATCAAGTTTTCCGACGGGCGACCGATAGCGTTCAGGTAAGTCGTCGGAATTTGTGGAGCCGCCCGTGCGCCAGCGTTACCTAGCCCTGTTCACCCTCGTTGCCAGCCTGCCGGCCGGAGCAATGACCTTCCAGACCCGCGTGGAGAACGTCGCCTGGAAAGTCGAGGGTGACCAGTTCGAATGTCGCCTGATCCAGCCGATCGACGGTTTCGGCAGCGGTGAGTTCGTGCGCCGTGCCGGCGAGCAGCCGACCTTCCAGCTGCGTTCGGACAGCAATGTCCTGGGCGCTGGCTCCGCCACCCTGCTGGCCGCCGCCGCGCCCTGGCAGCCCGGGCGCGGCGACATCAACCTCGGTGCGGTGCACATGGCCCGTACCGGCGTGCTGTTCACCTCCAGCCAGGGGCAGGCCAGCCGCCTGATCAACGGCCTGCTCGATGGTCGCAGCACCGTGGTGCGCAACTACCGGGGCGAAGGTGGTCGGCCGATGGAAGTGCATGTGATGCCGGTCAGCTTCGCCAAGGCCTACAGCGACTACCAACTGTGCGCCGCCAAGCTGCTGCCGATGAACTACGACCAGATCCGCCAGACCCAGGTCGGCTTCCCCGGCGGCGGGATCGAGCTGGACAGCTCGGCGCGCGCCCGTCTGGATGTGCTGCTCGACTACCTGAAGGCCGATCCGACGGTCAACCACATCGAACTCAACGGCCACTCCGACAACAGCGGCAATCGCCTGACCAACCGCGACACCTCCCGCCGACGGGCCCTGGCGGTGGCCGACTACCTCAAGGCCCATGGCGTGCCGGAAGAGCAGATCAGCGTACGCTTCCACGGCGAACGCTATCCGTTGGCCAAGAACAACAGTGCCGCCAACCGGGCGCGCAACCGTCGGGTGAACATCCAGCTCGAGCGTGTAACGCCGGTCGAGAAGCCGGTGGAGAAACCGGCAGCGCAGGTGCCCCCGTCGGCCCCGGCACCCGTCGCCACGCCTGCGCCAACGACGCCTGCAGCCGCTGCCACGCCGTCCGCTCCAGCGAAATCCTGAGTGCGACAGCGGGTCGCGCTCTCGACAATTCCTGTCGCTTTGTCGTCACAAGCTGTCGCCCCATTGTAAATTTTTCAGCAACGCCGGTAGAATCATCCGCTTTCCGTACAACCCCGTGGAGTGATGGCATGGCGGACGTAAAAAAGGTCGTATTGGCGTATTCCGGCGGCCTTGATACTTCGGTGATTCTCAAGTGGCTGCAGGACACCTACAACTGTGAAGTGGTGACCTTCACCGCTGACCTCGGCCAGGGCGAGGAGGTCGAGCCGGCCCGCGCCAAGGCCCAGGCGATGGGCGTGAAAGAAATCTACATCGACGACCTGCGCGAAGAGTTCGTGCGTGATTTCGTCTTCCCGATGTTCCGCGCCAACACCGTCTACGAAGGCGAGTACCTGCTGGGTACTTCCATCGCCCGCCCGCTGATCGCCAAGCGCCTGATCGAGATCGCCAACGAAACCGGCGCCGACGCCATTTCCCACGGTGCCACCGGCAAGGGCAACGACCAGGTGCGCTTCGAACTGGGCGCCTATGCGCTCAAGCCAGGCGTCAAGGTCATCGCTCCATGGCGCGAGTGGGACCTGCTGTCCCGCGAGAAGCTGATGGACTACGCCGAGAAGCACGGCATCCCGATCGAGCGCCACGGCAAGAAGAAATCGCCGTACTCGATGGACGCCAACCTGCTGCACATCTCCTACGAAGGCGGTGTCCTGGAAGATACCTGGACCGAGCACGAGGAAGACATGTGGAAATGGAGCGTCTCGCCTGAGAACGCCCCCGACCAGGCCACCTACCTCGAGCTGACCTACCGCAACGGTGACATCGTCGCCATCGACGGCGTCGAGAAGACCCCGGCCACCGTGCTGGCCGACCTCAACCGCATCGGCGGCGCCAACGGCATCGGTCGCCTGGACATCGTCGAGAACCGCTACGTCGGCATGAAGTCGCGCGGCTGCTACGAGACCCCGGGCGGCACCATCATGCTCAAGGCTCACCGTGCCATCGAGTCGATCACCCTGGACCGCGAAGTCGCTCACCTGAAGGATGAGCTGATGCCCAAGTACGCCAGCCTGATCTACACCGGCTACTGGTGGAGCCCGGAGCGTCTGATGCTGCAGCAGATGATCGACGCCTCCCAGGTCAACGTGAACGGCGTCGTGCGCCTGAAGCTGTACAAGGGTAATGTCACGGTCGTTGGCCGCAAGTCGGACGACTCGCTGTTCGATGCCAATATCGCGACCTTCGAGGAAGACGGCGGCGCCTACAACCAGGCCGATGCCGCAGGCTTCATCAAGCTCAACGCACTGCGCATGCGCATCGCGGCCAACAAGGGCCGTTCGCTGCTGTAAGCCTTTGGCGTGCCCGAAAAACCCGGCCTCGGCCGGGTTTTTTCATGCCCGGGATTCAGGGGGAGGCGGGGCCTCGCCTTCCTGCATCGGCGATACCGACAGGTGGATGCAGGTTCGCGTATCGAGGTTGTACAGGATCCAGCGTCGCTGTTGGCCGTGGGGACGCTCGATCATCCGCTGCACATGGTTTTCGATGAGCTTTCGACTGTCGGCGCCGGAGATGGCGATGATCATCGCCCCTTTGTCCCGTGCGGCAGGTGGGCGAGGCGGCCTGTCCGCCCCCGTGGCGCGTCTGTCCGGGGCAAACAGCGAGCCGTTGTTGAAGTTGAGCGTAAGGAAGAACAGCACGGTAAGGAAGAACGGAAACCCCACCAGAAACCAGGTGTAGACAATCTGGCTGTCGTCGCTGAGAAACGGCAGCGAGGCCAGGGCGGACGCCTCGATCACACCGGCAAATACAGCGATAAGGGTCAACGGACTGATAGGGTCGCGATTCATGATGAGTGCCTGGCCATGCTTTGCCCATCAGTAGCTCGTTTTTCCGAATGCGATAAGCGTGGATCATTTCCCTGCCGGGTGATGCCACAGGCTACGGCAGCGCTTTTTATCCAGTCTGTACAGTCGAAATTTCCTGCATGAAGTGTCACCTGGCGGCACTTGGATCCAATTCTGCCGACTGTTACTTTTTGGGGGCGACGAACATGCATCTATTACATTTTGTTAATTAGCTGCTTGTAGGAAGAATCTCTATTAACAGTAGTCCACTTCTTTCGGTGAATTTGCCAGGGAAACCGCTGCATAAATAATCGTTATGCTCGGGTGTGGTGGTCTATCGAACTAAAAATAACGTATCAATGGGAATCGCATGAATAAAGTGCTGATCGTGGATGATCACCCGGTCATTCGCCTGGCCGTACGCATGCTGATGGAACGGCATGGCTACGAGGTAGTGGCGGAGAGCGACAATGGTGTGGATGCCTTGCAACTGACGCGGGAGTATCTGCCGGACATTGTCATTCTGGATATCGGGATCCCCAAACTGGATGGGCTTGAAGTGATTGCCCGGATGACCCTGGCAAGTCCCGGGACCAAGGTGCTGGTGCTGACCTCTCAGGCGCCGGGGCACTTCTCGATGCGCTGCATGCAGGCGGGGGCGGCGGGTTATGTGTGCAAGCAGCAGGAGCTGACCGAACTGCTCAGCGCGATCAAGGCCGTGCTGTCCGGCTACAGCTACTTCCCCAACCAGGCGCTGCACAAGGGACGCTCGGGCGTGAGCGGCGCCACGGAGATGGAGATGGTCGAGCGGCTTTCCGGGCGGGAGATGATGGTGTTGCAGCAACTTGCCCGGGGCAAGAGCAACAAGGAGATCGCCGACAGCATGTTCCTCAGCAACAAGACGGTCAGTACCTACAAGACGCGCCTGCTGCTCAAGCTGAATGCCCGCTCGCTGGTGGACCTGATCGAGCTTGCCCAGCGTCATGGGCTGGCCTGAGCATCATTGAAAAAGCCTCCGTTCGGGAGGCTTTTGCGTGCCTGTTCTACAAGTCGTAGTCGAAGTCGGCCAGTTGCTTCTGCAGGCGTCGTTCCTCGAGCATGTTGTCGATGGTGCGGCGTTTACTCAGGTTGGTCTTGGCCGGTTCGGCCTGCGGCTCCACATCGTCGTCCGCACTCTGGAAATCGTCGTCGATTACCAGCTCTTCTTTATCGGTGCTCATGCGTCACTCCAAGCCAAAGGGCCATTGGCCGTCCTTATAACGGGAATCGCAGAGCGGGTAAAAAAGATTTTTTCAATTGCCTCGAGCAGGTTTCAGCTATTGCCTCAATCGTCGGAGGTCTTGTGCTTGTATTCGCACAGGTCTTCGATCCGGCAACTGCCACAGCGCGGTTTTCGGGCCTGGCAGACGTAACGGCCATGCAGGATCAACCAGTGGTGGGAATCGAGCAGATAGTCCCTGGGGACGAACTTGAGCAGCTTCTTCTCCACCTCCAGCACGGTCTTGCCCGGTGCGATACCTGTGCGGTTGCTGACCCGGAAGATATGCGTGTCGACGGCCATGGTGAGCTGGCGAAAGGCAGTGTTGAGCACCACGTTGGCGGTCTTGCGGCCGACGCCGGGCAGGGCTTCGAGGGCCTCGCGGGTCTGCGGGACTTCGCCAGCGTGCTGCTCGACCAGCAGGCGGCAGGTTTCGATGACGTTCTTGGCCTTGCTGTTGTACAGGCCGATGGTCTTGATGTACTCGCTCAGGCCGTCGACGCCCAGGGCGTGGATGGCTTGTGGGGTATTGGCGACCGGGAACAGGCGGGCGGTGGCCTTGTTGACGCCGACATCCGTCGACTGGGCCGAGAGAATCACGGCGATCAGCAGTTCGAAAGGGGTGGAGTAGGCCAGTTCGGTCTTGGGTTCGGGATTGTCTTCATGCAGCCTGCGAAAGATCTCCAGGCGTTTGGCGGCATTCATGGGGTCAACGGGTTCCTTGACGGCGTGAGGCGGTATTCGATGGGCGCAGGTGATTGTACAGGCCCAGCAGCAAGCCGAGCAGTATCAGCGCGCCGGGAGCCAGTGCGGCGAGGTGCAGGCCGAGACCTTCGGCCAGGAGTTGGCGGCAGATGCCCAGGGCCAGCCCGGCCGCCAGTAAGCCGAGCAGTCCGAACCCCAGGTGGCGATATCGGCCAGGCTGTGCTGGCAGTTGCTCGCTGGCGAGGCAGGGCAAGGCCAGCAGCAGTGGGTAGAGGCCAAGCTGTTTGGTCAGGGGCATTGCCCAGGCTTGCAGGCCGAGGTGCAGGCAGGTCGCCAAGGTGGCGGCAAGTACAATGCTCATCCACAGGCGGGGGGCTTGTTCCAGGTGACGGCGCAGAGGAGTCATCAACGCCTGGTGCAGGCCCACCAGCAGTATTGTGCAAAGGCTGATCGCAAGCGCCTGGACGATGGTGCTGGTCGCGCCGAGCAATGGCGCCAGGCTGATTGGCAGGAGCCAGAAACGGTTCATGGAGGCGTCTCACCGAGCAATGCGGGACGATGCTGGTCAAAATAGCGCAGTGCATCCTGGATCGCCTCGATGACTGCCCGCGAGGTTACCGTCGCCCCGGCCAGCTGGTCGAACGCACCCTGGTCACGTTTGATTGCCCAGGCCTGCTCGGGCGTATCGCGCAGTGTCCGACCGGCGAACTGGTCCAGCCAGTGGCGCGCCGGGTCGACCAGTTGATCGCCCAGGCCAGGGCTTTCCTGCTGTTCGAGTACGCGCACACCCATCAGCCTGCCTTGGGGGGCGATGGCGATCACCAGCTCGATGGCACCGCCATAGCCTTGGACTTTGCTGTGGAGCAGAACAGCACTGGTAACGCCTGCCAGGCTGGCGCGGTAGCCGGCCAGCAGATGGCTATGGCTCAGCTTGGCATCCGGGAGGGCCACGGGTGTTTGCAATGGCCGGTTGTCGTAGCTGCCCGGCGGCAGCACCTTGAGCCACTGCTGTTCCTGCCATTGGCGCGAAGCCTCGGCAATCGGCCCGGCAGTGAAGCGGTGCCAGACCAGCGTCGCGGCAATCGCCAGCCCTGCCACCAGGAGCAGCGCTGCGGTACTGTGCCAGCGGGCGGTCATGAACAGGCCTGCTGCTGGCGGCGTTCCGCCCAGCGATCAAGGGTGGGGACGGCGAGGTTCATCAGCAGGACGGCGAACGCCGTGCCATCGGCGAAGCTGCCCCAGGTGCGGATCAGGTAGATCAGCAGGCCGGTGCCGATACCGAACAGCAGGCGGGCCAGTGGTTGCTTGCAGCCAGACACCGGTTCGGTGGCGATGAAGAACGCGGCAAGCATGGTCGAGCCGGACAGCAGGTGCAGCAGTGGCGAGCCGTTGGAATCGGAGCCTGCGCCATTCCAGCCCAGCAGGCTGGACAGGAACAAGGCGCCGAGCAGACCGACGGGGGCCTGCCAGCCGAAGACCTTGCGCTGCAGCAGGAATAACCCGCCAAGCAGGAAGGCGAGGTTGACCCACTCGCTACCACGCCCGCCCAGATGACCGAACGCCGGGTGGCTGGCGAACAGTTCGTCTATGGTCAGGCTGCGGTTGTGGCGCAGCACATCGAGCACCGTGGGGCTGGCCCAGGCGTCGATGCGTTCGCTGGCGCCGAAAGTCAGGCCAAGGCTTTCCACGAGCCCAGGTGCCTGACCGGGCCAGTGGTTCATCTGCAAAGGGAAGCTCAGCAGGACGAACGCATAGCCGACCATGGCGGGGTTGAACAGGTTGCGCCCGACCCCGCCAAAAGCTTGTTTCCCCAGGCCGATGGCGACGCAGGCCGCCGTCACGGGCAGCCACCAGGGCGCCAGGCTGGGCAGGGCTGCGGCCAGCAGCGCGGCGGTGACCAGTGCACTGCCGTCGCCAAGGGCGCAGGCGACCGGCATTCTCCGCCAGCGCAATAGCACAGCCTCGGTAGCCAGCGCCGCGCAACCGCTCAACAGCAGGTTGATCAGCACGCCCCAGCCATGCAGCCAGAACAGCACCAGCAGGCCAGGGACGCAGGCCAGCAGAACCAGCTGCATGGTGCTGCGCAGGCGCGGATCAGTGGTCGGCATGGCTTTACAGGTCCTCGAGGTGTTGCACAGCGATGGCTTCCGTTGCCAGGGGCAGGGCGATGCGTGGAGCCGGGCTCATTGGGTGAAGAGTCCGTTGAGTCCAGAAAACGCCATGGCCATCACCCCAGCCCCGATCAGCTGGACGGGCAGGCCGCGCAGGGCTGCGGGCATCTCTGCATGGCGGCAGCGGGCGTCAAGGTCGGCATACAGCGCCAGGGCCAGCCAGAATCCCAGCGCGCCGACAGTGGCCCACGCCAGAATACCCCAGCCGTCGACGGCGCCGTTGGCAAGCTGTAACAGCAAGCCTAGCACCACGGCGTTTGCGCTCAGCAGAGGTTGCAGATCGTGCAGGGGCCAGCCTGGCCGAAAATGTCGGAGCAGGTTTGGCAGTGTCCAGGCCAATGCCGCCAGCAAGGGCAGGAAGATGAACAATTGCAGGTCCTGCAACCCCATGGGCAGGAAAAATTGCCGGTGTAGCCAGACGCCGACAGGTAGTGCGACGAGGATCAACAGGGCCGAACACAGACCCAATGCATGCAGGCGCGCACGCTCGACCGGCTCGGCCTGCAGGACCAGGTGATTGACCAGCGCGGCGCTGACCAGGATCAGGACGTAGTCACTCATGGCGATGTCGAAAGCCGGAGGGTGCCATCATTATCGGGTAGCGGGCGGCAGATGCAACTGCCCCGGCCAATTGGCCGGGGCAGGAGGGCTTACTTGATACGCTGGCCTGGCTTGGCGCCGCTGTCGGGGCTGAGCAGGTAGATCTCTTCACCGCCGGGGCCGGCGGCCATGACCATGCCTTCGGAAACGCCGAAACGCATCTTCCGCGGCTTGAGATTGGCCACCATCATGGTCAGGCGGCCTTCCAGCTGGGAAGGATCCGGGTAGGCCGACTTGATGCCCGAGAACACATTGCGGCGCTCGTCACCGATGTCCAGGGTCAGCTGCAGCAGCTTGTCGGCGCCGGGCACGGCTTCGGCCTTGACGATCAGCGCCACGCGCAGGTCGACTGCGGCGAAGGTATCGAACTCGATCTCGGCCGACAGCGGGTCCTTGGCCAGTTCGCCATTGCCCGCCGGAGCAGCCTTGGCTTCGGCGGCCAGCAGGTCTTCCTTGCTGGCGGCGACCATGGCTTCGACCTTGGCCGGCTCGATGCGGCTCATCAGGGCCTTGAACGGGTTGAGCTGGTGGTTTTCCAGGCGCGACAGGTGGTCGTTCCAGGTCAGCGGGGCGACGTTGAGGAACGCCTCGGCGTCGGCTGCCAGCAGTGGCAGTACCGGCTTGAGGAAGATCACCAGCTGGCGGAACAGGTTGACGCCCTGGGCGCAGATGGCCTGCACTTCATCCTGCTTGCCTTCCTGTTTGGCCAGCGACCACGGCGCCTTGTCGGCGATCCAGGCGTTGGCGCGGTCGGCCAGGGCCATGATCTCGCGCATGGCGCGGCCGAAGTCGCGAGCCTCATAGGCCTCGGCGATCGACGGCGCGGCGGCGAGGAAGGCCTCGGTCAGCTCGGGCGCGGCATCGCCGGCAACCATCACACCGTCGTTGCCCTTGTGGATGAAGCCGGCGCAGCGGCTGGCGATGTTGACCACCTTGCCGACCAGGTCGGAGTTGACCTTCTGCACGAAGTCCTCGAGGTTCAGGTCGAGGTCGTCGACGCCGCGACCCAGCTTGGCGGCGTAGTAGTAGCGCAGGTATTCCGGCTGCAGGTGGTCGAGGTAGGTGCGCGCCTTGATGAAGGTGCCGCGCGATTTCGACATCTTCGCGCCGTTGACGGTCAGGTAGCCGTGCACGTTGACCGCGGTCGGCTTGCGCAGGCCCGCGCCTTCGAGCATGGCCGGCCAGAACAGGGCGTGGAAGTTGACGATGTCCTTGCCGATGAAGTGGTACAGCTCGGCCTTGGAGCCTTCGTTCCAGAACGCGTCGAAGTCCAGCTCCGGACGGCGGTCGCAGAGGTTCTTGAAGCTGGCCATGTAGCCGATCGGCGCGTCCAGCCAGACGTAGAAATACTTGCCCGGTTCGCCCGGGATCTCGAAGCCGAAGTACGGCGCGTCACGGGAGATATCCCACTCCTGCAGGCCCGAGTCCAGCCATTCGGCGAGCTTGTTGGCCACCGCGTCCTGCAGGGTGCCGCTGCGGGTCCACTGCTGCAGCATGGCCTGGAAGTCAGGCAGCTTGAAGAAGAAATGCTGCGAGTCGCGCAGCACCGGTGTGGCGCCGGAGATCGCCGACTTGGGGTTCTTCAGTTCGGTCGGGGCGTAGGTGGCGCCGCATTTCTCGCAGTTGTCGCCGTACTGGTCCTCAGCCGCGCACTTGGGGCAGGTGCCCTTGATGAAACGGTCGGCGAGGAACATGCCCTTCTCGGGATCGAAATACTGGGTGACCGAACGGGTGGCGATGTACCCGGCGTCGCGCAGGCGGGTGTAGATCAGGCTCGACAGCTCACGGTTCTCCTCGCTGTGCGTGGAGTGGTAGTTGTCGAAATCGACCAGGAAGTCGGCGAAGTCGGCGCTGTGCTCGGCCTGGACGTTGGCGATCAGCTGCTCCGGCGTGATGCCTTCCTTTTCCGCGCGCAGCATGATGGCCGAGCCGTGGGCGTCGTCGGCGCAGACATAGATGCACTGGTTGCCGCGCAGCTTCTGGAAGCGCACCCACATGTCCGTCTGGATGTACTCCAGCATATGGCCAAGGTGGATCGATCCATTGGCATAGGGCAGGGCGCTGGTGACGAGAATCTGACGTGGCTCGGACATGGTGGCTCGGCTACTTATCTGGCTACGGGGTAAAAATGAGGGTGATCGGCCACTATAAAGGGCTGGCGAATTTATTTCACCCCAAGGACGCATCTGCTGACGATTGACGGGTTAGCATAGGCGCCTGTTCCGTATCCAGTTTGCCAATGGGAGCCTCCATGAGTGCCGTTACCCGTGCCGCCGTCGAAGGCGTGCTTCGCCAGTACACCGACCCCTACCTGAACCAGGATCCGGTCAGCGCCGGTTGCGTGCGCGCCATCGACATCCAGGGCGGGCAGGTCAGCGTGCAGTTGCAGCTGGGGTATGCCGCCGGCCTGTTCAAGGGCGGCTGGGCGCAGGTGCTGCAGACCGCCATCGGCAACCTTGATGGCGTCACTTCGGCCAGCGTCAGCATCGACTGCGTGATCGCCACTCACAAGGCCCAGGCCCAGGTGCCGGCGATGGCCAACGTGAAGAACATCGTCGCCGTGGCCTCGGGCAAGGGCGGGGTCGGCAAGTCGACCACCGCCGCCAACCTGGCCTTGGCCCTGGCCCGCGAAGGTGCCAGGGTGGGCATTCTCGATGCCGACATCTATGGCCCGAGCCAGGGGGTGATGTTCGGCATCGCCGAAGGCACCCGCCCGCAGGTGCGCGAGCAGAAGTGGTTCGTGCCGATCAAGTCCCATGGCGTCGAGGTCATGTCCATGGCGTTTCTCACCGACGACAACACGCCGATGGTCTGGCGTGGCCCGATGGTCTCGGGCGCATTGCTGCAACTGGTGACCCAGACCGCCTGGGACGACCTCGACTACCTGGTGATCGATATGCCGCCGGGCACCGGCGACATCCAGCTGACCCTGGCGCAGAAGGTGCCGGTGGCAGGCTCGGTGATCGTCACCACGCCCCAGGACCTGGCGTTGCTGGACGCGAAGAAAGGCGTGGAGATGTTCCGCAAGGTCAACATCCCGGTGCTGGGCGTGGTCGAGAACATGGCGGTGCATATCTGCTCCAACTGCGGCCATGCCGAGCACCTGTTCGGCGAAGGCGGTGGCGAGAAGCTGGCGGCGCAGTACGGTGTCGAGCTGCTGGCCTCGCTGCCGTTGTCGATGCTGATTCGCGAACAGGCCGACAGCGGCAAGCCGACCGCCATCGCCGAGCCGGAAAGCCAGATCGCCATGGTCTACCAGGAGCTGGCGCGGCAGGTGGGGGCGCGGATCGTGCTGCAGGAAGCGGCGGCGCCGGCGATGCCGAGCATTACCATCAGCGAAGATTGACGCGTTACCTGTAGGAGCGGCCTTGTGCCGCGAAAGGGGGGCGAAGCGCCCCCAGAATCTGTGTATCAAGCAGATATTGCCGGGGCCGCTATCTGCGGCCCTTTCGCGGCACAAGGCCGCTCCTACAGGGAAATGCGCAAATCCAGCCTCTGTTTTGTTCAGGCACAAAAAAACCCGCCAATGGCGGGTTTTTTTTGAAAGCGAGGAAGCGAGATCGACTTAGGCGATCTGAACTTCTTCAGCCTGCATGCCTTTCTGGCCGCGGGTAGCGACGAAAGTAACAGCCTGGCCTTCTTTCAGGGTTTTGAAGCCGTCAGCTTGGATGGCTTTGAAGTGCACGAACAGGTCGTCGCCCGACTGAGGGGTGATGAAGCCGTAGCCCTTCTCATCGTTGAACCACTTGACAACACCGGATTGACGGTTGGACATTTTTCTGTCTCCTTGGACAAAGTTGATAACGGTCAGGAAACACCCTGACCGGGACTGAGCGCAAAGAGAGCAGAAAATTCAGCGATGGGCCGATCAGGATCGTGCATCAAACTAGAGATTCTCGGTGTCACGTGCAGCACAGTGGCGCCACCTTAACCCACTTTCCACAACCTGCCAATGGCCAAGAAGCGCTTTGATGAAATTCGGATCGACGGCCGGTGCAGGCCCCGTCCGGCGCGGGATAGGGCGAGGAAACTTTAACCCGGGCGCCGGGACCGGTAAGATGCACCTCTCGTTTTTTACCCCGCACTCTTCAGGACACCCCGCCATGAGCATCAAATCGGACAAGTGGATTCGCCGCATGGCGCAGGAACACGGCATGATCGAACCGTTCGTCGAGCGCCAGGTGCGCGGCGAGCAGGACAGCCGGGTCATTTCCTTCGGTGTCTCCAGCTACGGCTACGACGTGCGCTGTGCCGACGAATTCAAGGTCTTCACCAACATCAACTCGGCCACCGTCGATCCGAAGAACTTCGATGCCGGCAGCTTCGTTGACATCAAGAGTGACGTGTGCATCATCCCGCCGAACTCCTTCGCCCTGGCCCGCACCGTCGAGTACTTCCGCATCCCACGTGACGTGCTGACCATCTGCCTGGGCAAGAGCACCTATGCCCGTTGCGGCATCATCGTCAATGTCACGCCGCTCGAGCCCGAGTGGGAAGGCCATGTGACCCTGGAGTTCTCCAACACCACGACGCTGCCGGCGAAGATCTACGCCAACGAAGGCGTGGCACAGATGCTGTTCCTGCAGTCCGACGAGGCATGTGAAGTCTCGTACAAGGATCGTGGCGGCAAGTACCAGGGCCAGCGCGGCGTTACCCTGCCACGCACCTGAGCCGACAAAGCGCGGGAATTGTTTCCGCGCCCGGCACTCCAACGAGAATACAGTTTCGGCGCGCATGCCGTGCGCCGGGCCTCGTCAGGAGCCGCCGATGAAACTCGACCCCTCAATCAGTGCCAAGCTGGCCGTCCTGCAGCCGAACCAGATCGGATTGCTGGCCTGGTCGCTGATGGCCCACCCGCCGATCCACACACCGCTGCCGATGCAGGCCGGTGGCGTGCCGCACCAGCCCGATCCCGATACGCCGCAACCGCCGGAACCTGGCGAGCACCCGCCGATGGAGCCGGGCGAGCCGACCCTGCCCGATGAGCCGCCTCCAGCCCCAGTGGCCTGATTTTTCTCAGTTGCCCAACAGGTAGCCGCTGCGACAGACCTGCTCGCCGGCCACATGGGCAACCACCATGCCCGCCGTGGCCATGCGCCGGATGCTGCGCGCATAGAGCAGCCCGGCCTGGGTATTGCGCAGGGGCGTGACCCGGTCGTTGAGCGGGTCGATGACCTCAGCGATCAGCTCACCGGCTTGCAGGTACTGGCCGGGCGTGGCGTGGAACACCAGCAGCCCGCCGAGCGGCGTCATGACCGGCTCAACCGCCGCCAGCGGCGTTGCCGGGTGAACCAATGCGGGCAACGGCGCCGGCTGGCCCTCGATGACCCCGGCATGGGTAAGGAAGTCGAGGATCGCCTGGCAGTCCCGGGTCGCCAGCGGGTGGCTGACATCGGCCTGGCCGCGCAGCTCGATGGTCACCGAGAAACTGCCCTGGGGGATCGGGAAGCGTTTGCCGAAGCGCTGCTGCAGCTGCCACCACACCAGGCTGAAACACTCATCGAACGACTGTCCGCCCGAATCGGTGGCCAGCAGGCTGGCCTGCACGCCCAGGTAACGGGCCAGCGGCTCGACCTGGGGCCAGGCCTCCGGCGTGGTGTACAGGTGCTCGACGGCCTCGAAGTCGCAATGCAGGTCGAGCACCATGTCGGCGTCGCAGGCCAGGCGTTGCAGGGTCAGGCGCTGCGACTGCAGCGGCGTGTGCGCGGGGTGGGCATCCAGGCCCCGGCGCAGGTATTCGCGTATCAGCGCCAGGTTGTGCGCCGGATCCTGGGTGAGGTGCCCCTCGATCTGGTCGCCAATGCTGTCGGACAGGTCGACGAACCTGCGGTTGAAGTTCTCGCCGCTCTGCAGTTCGAAACGGCCCAGCGGCGCGTCCAGCAGCACCTGCTCCAGGCCCACCGGGTTGGCCACCGGCACCAGGATGATCTCCTTGTGCAACCGGCCCTGCTGCTCCATTTTCCCGAGTCGCTGCTTCAAGTGCCAGGCCACCAGCATGCCCGGCAGCTCGTCGGCGTGCAGCGAGGCCTGGATGTACACCTTGCCGGCGCCACGCGGGCCGAAGTGGAAGCTGTGCAGCTGGCGGGCGATACCCGGGACAGGGGAGAGCAGGTCGTGGGTCGAGTGGTGCATGGTGGTCCTGATGTCGTCAGCGTTGTAGGGCGAAGGCTGGGATCAAGGATAGAAGCATAACTTCGGGAGTGGCGCACTATTCAGATCGCGGGACCGAGGAGCACGGTACAGACACGGACTACCTGAAATGAAGAAATGCTGAACCTTCAGGTGTTGTTTACTGGGGCTTCATCGTAGTGCGCAACAAATATGTTGCGATTGCGGCCTGTTTGCTGCATTTTTCTTCTGGTGCACGCATGAAGTACAGCGAGCTACGTCGATGGCTGCGGTCCCAGGGCGCCACCTTTGTTCCTGCCAAAGGCAGCCATTTCAAGGTTTACCTGGGTGATCGACAAACCATCTTCCCCGATCATGGCGCCAAGGAAATGGGTGAAGGATTGAGGAAGAAGATCCTCAAGGATCTTGGGTTCCGCGATTGGCCACGCAACGAGGTGACTAAATGAATTTCGATTATCCGGTGAACGTGCACCGTGATGCAGGCAGTGTCTGGATCAGTTGCCCGGATATTCCCGAGATGGCCAGTGCGGGGGATACGCTCGATGAGGCGCTGTTCGATGCCGTGGATGGCCTGGAATCGGCGCTTTCACTGTACGTGGAGCGGCGGGTCGCCATTCCGTTGCCTACGTCATTGCAATCGGCCGAGGCCGTTGTCAGGTTGCCGGCGCTGACCGCAGCCAAGGCGGCCTTGTGGAACACCATGATCGCCCAGAATGTGACCAAGACTGAAATGGCCCGACGGCTTGGCGTTAACCGACCGCAGGTGGATCGCCTGGTCGACCTGCTGCATCGCTCCAAGATCGAACAGGTCGAGCATGCCTTGCATGTGTTGGGGCAGCGCATCGAACTTGCAGTGGTGGCTGCCTGAGAGGGCTCCGGGAGCTTACCTCCTGGCGAAGTTTCTATTGCGGTCCATCCAGGGCTACCGCGGATGGACCGCAATAGGACTTATTTGCCAGGCACCAGCGTCAACCGCTGGCTGCCATAGGCACGGGCAAAGTTCTGTGGTTGCAGCGGCAGGCTGGTGAAGCGACCCTTGAACCAGGCATCGAGCCCGTCGCTGTAGTGGCGGCTGGCCGGGTTGCCGGACTGGCCGTTGCTGGTCAGTACCTGCAGCGGTTCTGCCTGGCCGAAGTCGACGATCATCCGCGCCGAGGCCGGTAGCTGGGTGTCGAAGTTGCTCCCCCAGGCAAAGGGCGTCAGGGCCAGGGTGCTGAAGTCGCCGCCCGCCGCCAGGGGCGCGCGGTCGAGCTTGTCGCCCAGGCCGTGGTAGGCCGGTGCCGGCCAGCGGTACTGGTGCAGCTTGCCCCATTGCCAGGCGCGGCGATCGGCGCCGAGCTGGGCGGTGCCGGTATCTACTGCGGCGGCCAGGCTGCGGGCGAGGATGGTCGGCTTGTCTTCTTTCTGCGGCGTGCCGCGATCATCCCAGAACGGACTGTCGTCGCGACCCAGCAGGTGATCGACCTGGGCGGAGTAGGACAGCTGGGCATTGCCGACGAAGGCCTGCCAGGCCGGGCTGGATTCCGGGCCCAGCTCGTCGAGGAAGGTCTGCCGGGTGACCGCCTGCAGGAACAGTTCATACAGCGCGGCATCGGCGGACACCTGGCTCAATCGGCCATCGAAGGCCTTGAGCCGGGCCAGGGCGTCGCGGGCCTTGTCGCGCTGCGCGGCGGGCAGGGCATCGATGGACTGCTTGAGCGGCTGGGCCATGCCGGGGGCGTCGAACATCTGCTTGAGCTTGTCGGCCAGCAGCGTCACCTGGTCGTTCTGCAGCGCCATCAGGCTGCGGCTGTCGTGACGACCGTTGCCGGCCAGCTGGGCCATGCGCTCGGCGCGTTCGGGGTAGTACCAACTGCTCGACAGCTGCATGCCATAGCCCTTGGGCAGGCTGCGCTGGTTGGCGTGACCGATGAAGCCGGCGGGCGGATCCTGGTCGTAGGGGTGCAGCATCGCGTCGGCGTAGCCGTCCCAGTCATAGCGCCCGTCCCAGCCCGGCGAGGGCAGCAGGCCCTGGCCTTCGCGGCGGTTGGGGTAGCGGCCACTGACCTGCCAGCCGATGTGCTGCGGCTCGGCGAACACGAAGTTCAGCGCCGCCGCAGTGACCTCGCGGGTGCTGTCGAAGGCGCGTTCTATGTTCTGCGCACGGGTCAGGTCGAACAGCGCGTCGAGGCTGCGATCTTCCTTGAGCTGCGGCAGGTGCAGGGCCAGGGCCAGGCTGCCATGGCCCGGCAGCAGGGTGCCGTGACGGGTGTCGTACATCACCTCGCGCTGCGGGCGCTGGCCGCGCACGAAGAAGGTTTCGTTGCGTGCGCGGGCCTGCTGCCACTTGCCGTCGGCGAGGTAGCTCAGCTGGCTGCCCTGGCGGCGTACCTGCTCGAGGAACAGGTCCTGGTTGTCGGCCATCACCGCGCTGCTGCTCCAGGCCAGCTTGCCGTTGTAGCCGGCCAGCACGATCGGCAGGCCCGGCAGCGACAGGCCGGCGACCCGATACTTGGTGGTGTGGATCTGCACCGGGCTCAGCGCCCAGGCGGCGCGGCTGTCGCTGGCCAGCAGGCTATTGCCGCTGCGGCTACGCTGGGGCGCCAGGGCCAGGTTGGCCGAGCCGGGGGCGCCCAGCAGGCCGAGATCGGCCAGTTGCTGCCCGGCGGCGGTGAGTGCGCCGAGCCCCGGCAGCTGGCTGGCCAGGTTCACGCCTTTGAGTTTGTCGACCTCGCCTTCGGCCAGTGGCTCGTCGGGGGCGCCGGGCAGCAGCCAGGCGAGCTTGTCGGCACCGACCTTCTGCGCCAGGGTCAGGGCCGACAGTTCCTCCTGCAGGTTCACCGACTGGCTGAAGGCGTAGAGACTGAAGATCAGCGCCGAGTCCTCCGGTTTCCAGTATTCCGGGCGGTAGCCGCTGCGGGCGAGCTCGCCCGGCAGCTTGTCGCGGTAGCGGAATAGGTAGGCGTTGACCCCGCGGGCGTACACCTCGAAGAAGCGCTTCAGGCGCGGCGAGGCGTCGGCATAGAGCTGGCCGGCGCTTTGCTTGAGGTTGGCGGCGCGCATCAGGCGATCCAACTCCAGGGCGTCGGCCCCGGCCAGCTCGGCCAGGCGCCCCTGGGCCAGCAGGCGCATGGCGACCATCTGCTCGATGCGATCCCCGGCATGCAGGTAGCCCAGGCTGAACAGCGCGTCGTGGAAGCTGCTGCTTTCGATCAGCGGCGCACCCATCGCGTTGCGCCGAACCGAGACGTTCTGCGCCAGGCCCTTGAGCGGTTGCACGCCGGTCGTCGGCAGTACGCTGTCCTGGTGACCACCCATCTGGCAGCCGCCGAGCGCGAGCAGGCCAAGCAACGCGGCAGCATTGCCGAGGCGGAGAGGGAAGGGCGGAAGGACGGGGGCGGCCATGACTAGGCTCCTGCAGGGCGTGGCGGGGTTCTGAAAGGCGCTAAGGTAGTGAGCGCGCAGTCGCCGTGCAAGGTGCCGGGAAGCTTTATTTACCAGTGGTAGTGCTGGTAGGTGCAGATCGCGGGTCAAGCCCACTCCCATGACGATTTGCATGGGAGCGGGCTTGACCCGCGATGGCCTGATTTGACGTCGATCAGGCGCCGTGGCACTTCTTGAATTTCTTCTCGCTGCCGCACGGGCAAGGGTCGTTGCGGCCGACGTCCTTCAGGGCGTTGCGCACCGGCTCCTGGTGGCCGTGGTTGCAGTGCGGGCCGTGCACATGGCCATGGTCGTGGTCGTGGTGATGGTCGTGACCGTGGTTGCAGTCGGGGCCATGGACATGGGGTTGCTGGGTCATTGCGGGGTTACTCCGGTTGTAGATCGCCGGGGATTATCTCACCCCTTTGCGACAAGTGCAGGTCCCGATGGACGATCAGCCCGGTGGCCAGTTCGCCGCGCAGCTGGTATTGCAGTGGCTGGCCGCTCTTGAGCAGCTTCGCCAGGGGCTTGAGGTGCTGCCAGAGGTTGGTACGCACGGTGATCTTGAAGGTGCGCCGGGCCTGGCCGCCGACGCTACGCCACAGGCTTGCCTCGTCCTCGGCCAGGAGCAGGTCGCCCAGGCGCACCGAGTAGGCCAGGTGGCGGATGAACAGGCGGCCGTCGTTGGGGTTGTCGACCTGCAGGTGCAGGACAAACTCCTGCTGATGCAGGCGCATCTTCACAGGCTCCACCTCAAGCAGGTGCAGCTGTGGCTCGCGCCAGGTGTCGCCGCCCCAGCCGGCGCAGCCCGTCAGCCAGCCCAGCAGCAGGCAGAGTGTGAGCAGGCGGGCCAGGGGGCGCATGTTCAACTACCGAGGTAACTGGCGCAGCATTTCTTGAACTTCTGCCCGCTGGCGCAGGGGCAGGGATCGTTGCGACCGGCCTTGAGCGGCACGGTCGGGTCGATGAAGTACCAGCGTCCTGCATGCTGGACGAATGCCGAGCGCTCGCGGTGCCGGTGGTCGCCTTCCAGGTCGTGCCAGCGCGCGGTGAAGGTGACGAAGGCGTGTTCGGGTTGCCCGCCCAGTACCTCGGCGCTTTCCACCTCCAGCCCTAGCCAGGTGCTCTGCGCGCTCCACACCGACATGGCCGTGCGATCAAGGTCGGCCTGCTGGGCCGGCAGGGTGGTGTCGACCAGGTAGTCCACCAGGCCCAGCACGTAGGCGCTGTAGCGCGAACGCATCAGGGCCTGGGCGTCCGGCGCCGGGGTGCCGCTGTGATAATGCCCGCAGCAGGCGTCGAGCAGGTTGCCGCTGCCGCAGGGGCAGATCGAGACACTCATCCAGTCACCACCAGTACTTGCCGAAGTTTTCAGGGTTGGCCCAGAACTTTGCATTGAGCCAGTCCGGGACCTGCTTGTAGTCATGCAGATCATAGGTGAACAGGCTCAGCACCTGTTCGTCGCGCTGGAATTTCTCGCTGGCCGAGAGTGCCAGTGAATAGAAGTCGGTGTCCTGCCAGCCGCAGGCGTTCAGATCCGCCAGCACCGCGACGCGGCTGGCATTGAGGTTGCGGATACCGCCCAGCAGCTCCAGGCCGGTGCGCTTGGGCAGGTGCTCCAGGCAGTCGACCAGTACCGCCAGATCGAAGCGTCGGGCCGCCTGTTCGGCGGGAAGCGGGCCGGGTGCGGCGACCTCGATCCGGGTCTCGGGATGGGCGGCGCTGAAGGCCTCCAGGGCCGGGAAGCGGCTGCCCACCAGCAGCAGGTGGCGCGGGGTGAAGCGATCGAGCAGGGCGGCCAGGGCCTGCTGCGGCGTGCGTTGTGAGAAAACCTCGGTCATTGCCATTCCTCGTTCAGGTCGCTCAAGACTAGCGGTCCCAGGCGATCGGGCAAAGAGGCGCGTCGCCACGTCGTGGCTTATTGCTGGCAGAGCGGTAATCGCCGGTCTTTACTCCCAGAGCATCGGTAATGCACCGATTCCCCCTAGGAGAAGCAACAAGATGAGCATAGTACGCACAGCGATACCCCTGGTTCTGCTCACCAGTGTGTTGACTGGTTGTGCAGGTTTGCAAAAAACCGACTGGCCGAAGTGTGCTGCCGTCGGGGGCGTGGGCGGCGCGGCCCTGGGCGCGATCGAAAGCTCCAGCTGGGCCGGCTGGGGCGCGTTGCTCGGTGGCGGTCTGGCGGCTGGCTATTGCTGGGCCCACGGTGATGGCGACGAGGACGGCGATGGCGTGCCGGACAGCCGCGACAAGTGCCCCGGCACCCCGCGAGGCGTGCAGGTCGATGCCAACGGTTGCCCGCCTGAGCCGGCGCCGGTGGTCGAGGAAGTGGTGGTGCAGAAGGAAGAAGTCATTGTCATCCGTGACGTGCGTTTCGAGTTCGACTCGGCGCGCCTGACTGCCACTGACAAGGAGCGCTTGAACACCATCGCGACACGCCTCAAGCAGGAAGCCCCGGGCGCCCGCCTGAGCGTTTCCGGCCACACTGACAGTGTCGGTTCCGACAGCTACAACCAGAAGCTGTCCGAGCGTCGTGCCCAGTCCGTGACCAACTACCTGGTCGAAAGCGGTGTACCGCGTGCGAGCTTTGTCTCGGTGGTGGGCGCTGGCGAGACTCAGCCTGTGGCCGATAACGCCACCGCCGACGGCCGTGCCATGAACCGCCGCACCGAGATCAAGATCCAGCGTTGAGTGCCGTGCGCCCGCGCCTTGAGAAGTGGCGCGGGCGCGTCTTTACTCCTGTGTGACCGGTAGCGGCCGGTGACACAGGAGCAATCACCATGCGTGTTTTGTCGAAAGCGGCACTGCCGTTGCTGGTGGCCACAAGCCTGCTTACAGGCTGCGCCACCCACAGCGATGGCAGCGCGCCCCTCAATCAAAGGACCTGGCCCATCTGCAGCCTGCTTGGCGGACTGGTCGGCGGCGGCCTGGGCGCCATCGAGAGTTCCACCTGGGCGGCTGGTGCCGGTGTTGCCGGTGCGATTGCCGGTGGCCTGATCTGCTATGCCCAGGATGGCGACGAGGATGGCGATGGCGTATTCGACCGCCGCGACCGCTGCCCGGATACTCCGGCAGGCACCCAGGTCAATCACATGGGCTGCCCGTTGCCGCAGTATCCGGCATCGGCGCCACCACCTGAGCCGGCGGCAACCCCGGAGGTGATCACCCTCGATGACCAGGGCCAGGTGCTGTTCGCCTTCGACTCCGCCGAGCTGACCCAGGGCGCCCAGCAGCGCCTGCAAGGTTTGCTGCCCAAGCTCAACGAGCCCGGCGTGGCCAGTGTCAAGGTTCTCGGTTTCACCGACAGTGTGGGTTCGGACGCCTACAACCAGCGCTTGTCCGAGCGCCGCGCCAGCGGTGTTGCCGAGTACCTGATCAGCCAGGGGCTGGCGCCGAACAAGGTGACCAGTCAGGGCCGCGGAGAGAGCGAGCCGGTGGCCGACAACGACACCGACGAGGGCCGCTCGCGCAACCGTCGGGTGGAACTGCACCTGAACTGACCCCTCTGGCGCATACCTCGGCAGTAGGGTTACTGTTGTTGGCGCGGTCCGCTCGAACGGGCCGCGCCGACATAACAACAATCCATGGGGGCCGGACATGAAGTTCATCCTGGGCCTGGGCAAGGCTCTGACGGTGGCGTTCTGGGGCGTGGTGCTGTTCAACCTGTTCATGCCGCAGCCGTTGCCGCTCAATCTGCTGATCAATGCCGCGGGTATCGTCCTGCTGTCGCTGCATGCGCTGGAGGTGCTGTTCTTCAATGGCAGCCTGCGCGGGCGCAGCCATCGCTGGTTCGACCGCCTGCAGATCCTGCTGACCGGTATCTTCCATGTCATGTCCATCCCCCGTCCGCAGGAGGCGTCGAGCCATGCGTAAATTGATGTTGCTGGCCGCACTGGCCAGCCCCCTGGTCCAGGCCGAAAGCCTGGAGGTCGCCGCCCATTCGATGCTGCGTCTGCCCAACAAGGCGGCCAGCGTGCACCTGGAGCAGTTGCGGGTGGCCGACTCGGCGACGTTGCTGCTGCCGGCCACGCTTACCGAACTGAAGATCGACCGGCTCGAGCTGGGGCGTGATGCGCGGATCGCCATTGCGCCGGCCGAGCGGGACCTGAGTATCGAGGCTTTGAGTGCCTACCTGGGCGAAGGCAGCGAGTTCAGCGCGCCCGGGGCGCCCGGGACCTATGAACGTGCCGCGCGGCCGGGGCGTAACCTGGATCTGCGGTTGCAGGCGCTGGAGGCGGATCGGCTGTCGATCGATGCCCGGGGTGGGGCTGGGGCGCCTGGGTATGTCGGGCTCGATGGGGCCAATGGCAAGCCCGGGGGGTGTACCTGGGGGCAGGCCAGCCGGGGGGCCAATGGTGATGATGGTGGCAATGGGCACGATGGTGCTGCCGGTGGGCGGGTTCGTCTGGCGGTGCCTGAAGGGTTTGCTAAGGAGCGGATTGTGGTGCGGCTTGATGGTGGTGCGCCGGGTAAGGCGGGGGCTGCTGGGAAGGCTGGTTTGGGTGGGGTCAGTAAGGGGTGTCTGGTTTATCGGACTGATGCTGGGGGGAATGGGCGGCCTGGGCAGGCCGGGCAGCCTGGGTTGGCTGGGGGCTCGGGGGAGTTGATTCTTCAGCGGCTTTGAGTTTTCTGGGTTAGTGTTGTTTGGTTGTTTGGTTGTTTGGTTGTTTTGGTTGGTGTTGAGAGTTGTATGTGCATTCATTTGCGATGTTGACGCTTATTCACCTTTCCGCCCTTACGGCGGGTAACTTTTTGAAGGATCAAAAAGTCACCAAAAAATCCTCGCTCCATTCATCCGGCCCTACGCTTCGCTCCGGGTTCCCTCACTCCGGCCTTGCTCCCGGGAGGACCGCGCTGCAGGGCCCATCCTGGGCCCCAGCGCTTGACGGGCATCCATGCCCGTCACCTCCCTCCGCAAGGCCTGCGTTCGGCCTCCTGAAGTCGCGAAGTTACGGGCGGCGCCTGAACTGGCGCAGCTGTCGCTAGTTGAAATTTAATTAATCTCTCGATCGCATCGCGGGGCAAGCCCGCTCCCACGAAATAGTCGCCGTTATATATAACCCTGTAGGAGCGGGCTTGCCCCGCGAATGGGCCGGAACAGCCAATATATAAATAACTGTAAAACAAATAACTTCGCATCTCTTGCTCTTGCTCTTGCTTCTAAACGCGCAATAGTCCAGGCGCCGCCAATTGCGACTTCAGGAGGCCGAGCGGAGTTCTTGCGGAGGGAGGTGACGGCCATGGATGGCCGTCAAGCGCTGCGCCCCAGGATGGGGCGTTCAGCGCGGTCCTCCCGGGAGCAAGAACGGAGCGAGGGAACCCCGGAGCGAAGCGCAGGGGCCGGATGAACGGAGCGGAACGGTTTTGCCTACTTTTCCCTAGAGAAAAGTAGGTCGCCGTAAAGGCGAAAAGGTGACTAAGTGTCGACATCGCCTACGAATGTGCTTACAAAAACCAAAACAATCATCTTTGAAGCCGAAGCCGAAGCCGAAGCCGAAGCCGAAGCCGAAGCCGAAGCCGAAGCCCTCAAACCAAAATCCGCGAGCTAGCCACCCCGACCACCACCACCCCAATCAACAAATTAACCCCCACCAACCGCCGAATCCGCCCCAGCACCCCAGCCCCCGAAGCCCAATCCCCAGCCTCCACCGCCGCCCGCAGTTCAGGCAACAACAAAGACTGAACCCGCATGAACAACGCAAACATGACAATCCCCCCGCCAATCATCACCTGCACGTAACGAGGCGCGGTCTCGAATCCGGCAAACCGCAGGTGAATCATCCCGACCCCGCTGACAGCCAACACCGCCACCGCCAGCCAGACCCATCTGAAGAACCGCTGGAAAACCTCCACCCACAACCGCAGCCGCGCGGGCCCCTCCAGCGCGGCAACCGTTGCCGGCCGCAGCACCAGCCAGGCGAAGAACATCCCCCCGACCCAGACGAGGGCGGCCAGGACATGCAAGGTGTAGGGCAGGGCAAAGGCAAGCATCCGGATCTCCATGCGGCACAAAGGGCAATAGCGGGGTATGATAGCCGGCCCATGCGAAACACTGAAAATATATCCAGCCCTCCGGGCGCCTGCAGACCATGATCAGCAACGAACTCAAAGCCACCATCCAGGGCGCCTACTCGCGTTTCCTCGAAGCCAAAAGCCTCAAGCCACGCTACGGTCAGCGCCTGATGATCGCCGAAGTGGCCAAGGTGCTCGGCGACATCGCCTGCGACGACGACGGCCGCCGTGCCGGTGAGCCCGCCGTGGTGGCCGTCGAGGCCGGCACCGGCACCGGCAAGACCGTCGCCTACAGCCTGGCCGCAATCCCCGCCGCCAAGGCCGCCGGCAAGCGCCTGGTGATCGCCACCGCGACCGTGGCCCTGCAGGAGCAGATCGTCTTCAAGGACCTGCCCGACCTGATGCGCAACAGCGGGCTGAACTTCAGCTTCGCCCTGGCCAAGGGGCGCGGGCGCTACCTGTGCCTGTCCAAGCTCGACGTCCTGTTGCAGGAAGGCCATGCCCAGTCGGCCACCGCCCAGCTGTTCGAGGAGGAAGGCTTTCGCATCGAGGTCGACGAGCGCAGCCAGAAGCTGTTCAACAGCATGATCGAGAAGCTCGCCGGCAACCGCTGGGACGGTGACCGCGACAGCTGGTCGGAGGCTGTCGAAGACCAGGACTGGGCTCGCCTGACCACCGACCATGGCCAGTGTACCGGCCGACATTGCCCGAACTTCCAGCAGTGCGTGTTCTACAAGGCCCGTGAAGGCATGGGCAAGGTCGACGTGATCGTCACCAACCACGACATGGTCCTGGCCGACCTGGCCCTGGGCGGTGGCGCCGTGCTGCCCGATCCGCGCGACACCATGTACGTGTTCGATGAAGGCCACCACCTGCCCGACAAGGCCATCGGCCACTTCGCCCATTATTCGCGCCTGCGCTCCACCGCCGACTGGCTGGAGCAGACCGCCAAGAACCTGACCAAGCTGCTGGCCCAGCATCCGTTGCCGGGCGACCTTGGCAAGTACATCGAGCAGGTTCCGGAGCTGGCGCGTGAGGTCCGCACCCAGCAGCAGTTCATGTTCACCCTCTGTGAGCAGGTGGCGGATTTCCGCGCCGGCGAGGACATGGAAGGCCGCGACCGCCCGCGCTACCGTTTCGAAGGTGGCGTGGTGCCGGAGCAGATCCGCGAAGTCGGCATCGAGCTCAAGAAAGGCTTCGCCCGCCTCAACGACTTGTTCACCCGCCTGGCCGACCTGCTCAAGGAAGGCATGGACGGCGAGAACAACATCGGGATTGCCAGCCACCAGGCCGAGGAGTGGTACCCGCTGTTCGGCAGCCTGGTGACCCGCGCCCAGGGTAACTGGGAACTGTGGACCGCCTTCACCGCCGAAGACCCGGAAGACAATCCGCCCATGGCCCGCTGGCTGACCTTGGCCGAAAGCGGCGCGCTGTTCGACATCGAGGTCAATGCAAGCCCCATCCTGGCCGCCGAGATGCTGCGCAAGAGCCTGTGGAACGTCGCTTATGGCGCCCTGGTGACTTCGGCGACGCTCACTGCCCTGGGCAAATTCGACCGTTTCCGCATGCGTTCGGGCCTGCCCCGCGACGCGGTGCAGTGCGTGGTGCCCAGTCCGTTCGTGCATGGCGACGCCGGCCTGCTGCGGGTGCCGGACCTGGGCGCCGACCCGCGGGACGCAACGGCCCATACAGCGGCGATCATCCGCGAGCTGCCGGGCATCGTCGAGGACGCGCGTGGCGCACTGGTGCTGTTCTCCTCGCGCAAGCAGATGCAGGACGTGTTCGATGGCCTGGACCGCGACTGGCGCAAGCTGGTGCTGATCCAGGGCAACCTGTCCAAGCAGGAGACCCTGAACAAGCACAAGGCGCGGGTCGACGACGGCCAGCACAGCGTGCTGTTCGGCCTGGCCAGTTTCGCCGAGGGTGTCGACCTGCCGGGTGCCTACTGCGAGCACGTGGTGATCGCCAAGATCCCCTTCGCCGTGCCGGATGATCCGGTCGAGGCCGCGTTGGCCGAGTGGATCGAGGCCCGTGGCGGCAACCCGTTCATGGAAATCGCCGTACCCGACGCCTCGCTGCGCCTGATCCAGGCCTGCGGACGGCTGCTGCGCACCGAGCAGGACCGAGGCGTCATCACCTTGCTCGACCGCCGTCTGGTCACGCAGCGCTACGGCAAGGCTATCCTCAATGCGCTGCCACCGTTCCGACGGGAAATCGGCTGAGCGTCGGAGCAAGACGCACATCCCGTTGTCCATTACTCGATTGTGAGCCCATGACGGGCTCCGAAGGAGAGTCACCGCCCTATGATCCGCCGCACCCTGCCTGTCGTGTTCTCCCTGTTGTTCAGTGCGCCCTTGCTGGCCGGGCAACAGACGCTGTTCAGTTTCGTGCGCCCGGCCTCGGTGGTGAATGTCGTCACCCAGGACGCCAGCCTGCCGCAGTACAACGCGGAACAGACAGCCGAAGGCGAAGTGTTGCGGCGGGTGGTGTTCAACCCGGTGGCGCAGCCGACCCTGCGCCTCGCACCGCAAGGCGGAGCGTGGGACTGGAGCACCGGCCAGGCACTGACCCTGCGCCTGCAGAGCGGGATGGACTGGGCGCTGACCGTCGATGTGACGGTGCAAAGCAGCGACGGGCGCACCCTCACCAGCCGCATCGATCTGCCGGCCGGGCCCGCACAGACCGTGATGATTCCGCTCAAGGCCAGTTCACCATTGAGCCGGGGCATGCGCGCCGGGCCTCCGATGCCCTGGACTTTCGAAGGACAGCGCCTGCTGCTCACCAGCAGCGAAGGTGCGGTGGACCTGGCACAGGTTACTTCGGTCAGCCTGAGCATTCCCGGCCCCAAGGTGGCCCAGAGCCTGCTGATCGAGAAGGTCGGCCTGCAGGATGACGACCAGGCGTTCAAGGCTGCCTACAGCGAATTGATCGATGCCTATGGGCAATCGACCCGTGGCCGCTGGCCGGAGAAGATCGTCGGTGATGAGCAGCTCAAGGCCGCCGACAACCGCGAACAGGCATTGCTCAAAGCCTGGTTGGCCGAGCGCGAAAAACTCAAGCTGGACACCTATGGCGGTCTGCTCGCGGGGCCGGCCTTCGAAGCCAAGGGCTTCTTCCGCACCGAGAAACGCGACGGGCGTTGGTACCTGGTGACGCCGGACGGGCATCCGTTCTATTCGCTCGGCGTCAATGCCGTTGCCGCCGATGGTGGGCGCACCTATGTTGCCGGTCGCGAAGGCATGTTCAAGGGTTTGCCGGGCGAAGGCGATGCGTTGACTGCCTTCTACGGCGAAGGCAACAACGACGACGGCAATGCCTCGTCCCAAGGCCGGGGATTCAAGCAAGGGCGCTGGTTCGATTTCTATGCGGCCAACCTGCAGCGCACGTACGGCAAGCCTTGCCCGCAGGATGGCACGGCCTGCCCGGCGCCGGCCCTGGACGAACTGCGCTGGCAGGCCCACACCCTGGATCGCCTGCAGGCCTGGGGCTTCAACACACTCGGCAACTGGAGCGACCCGGCGCTCGCTCAAGCCAGGCGCCTGCCGTTCACGTTGCCTTTGTCGATTGTCGGTGACTACGCCAGCATCAGCACCGGCATGGACTGGTGGGGTCGCATGCCCGACCCGTTCGACCCGCGCTTCGCCATGGCCACTGAGCGCGCCGTGGCCATCGCCGCCCGGGATCACCGCGACGACCCCTGGCTGATCGGTTACTTCGCCGACAACGAACTGGCCTGGGCCGCCCCCGGCGACGACCCCAAGGCACGCTACGGCCTGGCCTATGGCACCTTGCGCCTGACCACCGATGTGCCGGCCAAGCGTGCCTTCCTCAAGCAGTTGCGCGACAAATACCGCAACCAGCAAGGGTTGTCGAAGGCCTGGGGGATCGAGCTGACCGCCTGGGAGTTGATGGAAGACCCAGGGTTCGAGGCGCCATTGCCCAATCCGGAGCACCCGGAAATCGAGCGCGACTACCAGTATTTCCAGCAGGTGTTTGCCGAAACCTATTTCAAGACCATTTCCGATGCCCTGAAATGGCATGCGCCCAACCATCTGCTGCTGGGCGGGCGCTATGCGGTCAGCACGCCCGAGGCGGTGAAGGCCTGCGCCAGGTTCTGCGATGTGCTGAGCTTCAACTTCTATACCTTGAAGCCAGATGACGGCTATGACTTCGCCCGTTTGGCCGAGCTGGACAAGCCGGTGCTGGTCTCGGAGTTCCAGTTCGGCTCCCGCGATCGCGGTCCGTTCTGGCCCGGCCCGCTTGAAGTGGCCCGCGAGGAGGATCGGGGCCCGGCCTATGCCAACTTCCTCAAGGCCGCCATGGCCCAACCGATGATCGTCGGCGCGCACTGGTTCCAGTATCTCGACCAACCGGCCAGCGGCAGGCTGCTGGATGGCGAAAACGGCCACCTGGGCCTGGTAGCCATTACCGACGTGAGCTACCCGGGCTTCGTCGAAACCGTGCGCCGGAGCAACCTGCAGATCCTCACGCAGCTACGCACCGAACTGGACAAGCCCGCCCCCAAAAAATGAGCGCTGTCCCTGGGAGCGCTTTCGTGGGAGCGGGCTTGCCCCGCGATAGCGTTCCATCAGGGAACAAGGACGCCCCTGACAACCACCCAGCCATATCCAGTTTGCAAATCGCCCAACTACTGAAACAATGCACCCCTTTGCAAGCCAGGTCGTACAGAGAGGTAGTCGGGTGCAGATCCAGGGTCACTATGAGCTGAAGTTCGAGGCGGTGTGCGATGCCTTCGCCGCGTTGTTCGAGGATCCCCAGGAACGTGGTGCCGCATTGTGCATCCAGGTTGGCGGCGAGACCGTGGTCGACCTGTGGGCCGGCAGCGCCGACAAGGACGGCCGCGAGGCCTGGCACAGCGATACCATCGCCAACCTGTTCTCCTGCACCAAGACCTTCACCGCCGTCACCGCCCTGCAACTGGTGGGCGAGGGCAAGCTGGCCCTCGATGCGCCGGTGGCACGCTACTGGCCGGAGTTCGCCCAGGCCGGCAAGGAGCAGGTCACCCTGCGCCAGCTGCTCAGCCATCGCGCCGGCCTGCCGGCCATCCGTGAGCTGCTGCCAGCCGAGGCGCTGTACGACTGGCAGACCATGGTCGATGCCCTGGCCGCCGAAGCGCCCTGGTGGACGCCCGGCAGCGAACACGGTTATGCGGCGATCACCTATGGCTGGCTGATCGGCGAGCTGATTCGCCGCGCCGACGGTCGCGGGCCCGGCGACTCGATCGTGGCCCGTACCGCCCGGCCATTGGGGTTGGATTTCCATGTTGGCCTGGCGGACGACGAATTCCACCGCGTGGCGCACATCGCCCGCGGCAAGGGCAACCCCGGCGATGCCGCGGCCCAGCGCCTGCTGCAGGTCACCATGCGCGAGCCCGAGGCCCTGTCCACCCGGGCCTTCACCAACCCGCCGGCGATCCTCACCAGCACCAACAAGCCCGAATGGCGGCGCATGCAGCAGCCGGCGGCCAATGGCCACGGCAACGCCCGCAGCCTGGCGGGCTTCTATGCCGGCCTGCTCGACGGCAGCCTGCTGGAGTCCGAACTGCTCGACGAACTGACCCGCGAGCACAGCCTTGGCCAGGATCGCACCCTGTTGACCCAGACCCGCTTCGGCCTGGGCTGCATGCTCGACCAGCCAGAAGTGGCCAACGCCACTTTCGGCCTTGGCGCACGGGCGTTCGGCCATCCCGGCGCGGGCGGCTCGGTTGGCTTCGCCGACCCCGAACACGACGTGGCCTTTGGCTTCGTCACCAATACCCTGGGCCCCTACGTGCTGATGGACCCGCGCGCCCAACGCCTGGTGCGGGTCCTTGGCAGTTGCCTTTGATCGGGTAACGCGGGTATTGCCCGGACCCTTTGACTATCCTCAATGCCAACGCCTGACGCGTATGGGCAAAATTTCTTTCTATTTCATGGTGTATCGCTGATGTCTTCACATAAAACCTTAGCACTCGCCCTGTGCCTGGCCATGACCGGCTGCGCCAGCCATTCCCAGGACGCCGCCAAGGACAGTGGCTTGAACTGGTGGCCCTTCGGCTCCGACAAGGTCGCCGACAAGGAAGTGAAGGAGGCCGTCGTCGAAAACGTCGCCAAGGCTGATGCCAAGTCCGAAAGCGCCAGCCGCTGGTGGTGGCCGTTCGGTAGCGATGAGAAAAAGGACAAGGTCGCGACGGTGCCGAAGATCGACCAGAAGGCCACCCAGGCCTGGCTCGACCAGTACGAGCCGAAGGTCCGCGAGGCGATCAAGGGCAGCAAGTTTGAACTCGAACGCCGTGAAGATGTGCTGGCGGTAACCATTCCGGTGGACAGCTCCTACAACCCGGACCGTCCGAACATGCTGCTGCCGGTCACCCTCGGCCCGATCACCCAGGTGGCCAAGGCCATCGAGACCGACACCAAGACCGCCGTGCTGGTGCTTGGCCACGCCGACAGCAGCGGCGCCACCGCCGCCAACCAGAAGCTCAGCCTCGAGCGCGCTGCTTCGGTGTCGGCGATCTTCCGTCTCAGCGGCCTGCAGCGTGACCGCCTGATGCTCAAGGGCATGGGCTCGGTGATGCCGCGCGCCGCCAACGACAGCGCAGAGGGCCGCGCCCTGAACCGCCGCGTCGAGCTGCTGCTGACCCCGCAGAACACCATGATCGCGCTGCTGGCCAAGTACCAGCAGGCCGCCCCGGCGCCAGCCCCGGCGGCAATGGTCGCCACCCAGGACGCCAAGGCCCCGGCGGCCAAGCCAGCCGCCAAGGCCGCTGCCAAGCCAGCCGCGAAAAAGCCGGCCGCCAAGGCCAAGGCGCCTGCCAAGGCCAGCACCGCCGCGAAGAAGAAAGCCGCTCCGGCCAAGCCCGCCGCGAAGAAGGCCGCCACCGACAAGAAAGTCGCCGCCAACAGCCCTGCGAAGACCAACTGATCGTCAAGGAAACGCAGTCATGACCCAATCCCTGGCCGATATGCGCCGCGACTACACCCGTGATGGCCTGGCTGAAGCCCAGGCCCCGGGGGAGCCGTTCGCGCTGTTCCACCACTGGTTCGCCGATGCGCTGAAGACCGAGCAGCTGCCGGTGGAAGCCAACGCCATGACCCTGGCGACCGTCGACGCCGATGGCCGTCCGCATTGCCGGGTGCTGTTGCTCAAGGCCCTCGATGCCCGAGGGTTCACGTTCTTCACCAACTATGAAAGCGCCAAGGGCCAGCACATCGCGGCGAACCCGTTCGCGGCCATGACTTTCTTCTGGCCGGCGCTGGAGCGTCAGGTGCGGATCGAAGGGCGGGTGGAAAAGGTCACGGCCAAGGAGTCGGATGACTACTACCAGGTACGTCCTTTAGGCAGCCGCCTGGGCGCCTGGGCGTCGCCGCAGAGCCGGGTGATTGCCGACCGCGAGGAACTGGAAGGGCTGGTCAAGGCCACCGAGGCGCGCTTTTCCGACACCCAACCGCATTGCCCGGAACACTGGGGCGGCTACCGCCTGGTGCCGGAGCGTGTCGAGTTCTGGCAGGGGCGTGCCAGTCGTCTGCACGACCGGCTGAACTTCCGGTTGGTCGATGGCCAGTGGCTGCGCGAGCGTTTGGCGCCCTGACATCTGGGGCCGCTGCGCGGCCCATCGCGGCACAAGGCCGCTCCTACAGGGATCGCGTAACCCCTGTAGGAGCGGCCTTGTGCCGCGATGGGCTGCAAAGCAGCCCCAGCATTACCGATACCCCGCCGCCTCCCGCTCCAGCCACGCCGCCAACTCCTTGCGCCGCACCTTCTCCACCCGTGCCCGCTCCAGCAGCTTGAGCATGAAATCCCGCTTCGCCGGATCCTCCCCGGCCAGTGACAGCGCCAGGTCCCGGTCCATCCAGCGACGCATGCGCACATACAGCCACCCGTGAAAATACAGGCCGGCGATCGTCACCACGACGACGATGAAGTAATCCATGGCTATCCTTGGTCGAACGTAAAAGCCCGCCACACAGTCGGCGCAGGCTGTACCTGGGCTGAATGAAAACAATTTTATAACGTTTGCGCCGTGACACTTGTCAAGGCGCGGAGTCTAATGGACACCTGTCTTATGGAGATTGACCCATGCGTAAATCCGCTTTGCTGCTGGCCAGCTTCACCACCGTGTCGCTGCTGCTGGGCGGCTGCCAGTCGTCGCTGACCGGCGACAGCTACTCCCGTGATGAGGCCCGCCGCGTGCAGACCGTGCGCATGGGTACCATCGAATCCCTGCGTCCGGTGAAGATCGAAGGCACCAAGACCCCGATCGGTGGTGGTGCTGGCGCCATCGTCGGTGGCGTCGCCGGCAGCGCCATCGGTGGCGGCCGTGGCAGCGTCGTGGCTGCGGTGATCGGTGCCGTGGCCGGTGGTCTGGCCGGCTCTGCCGCCGAAGAAGGCCTGACCCGCACCCAGGGGGTCGAGATCACCGTGCGTGAAGACGATGGCAGCATGCGCGCCTATGTGCAGCAAGTGCAGCAGAACGAGGTTTTCCGCGTGGGCGAACGTGTGCGCATCATGACCGTCGATGGCACCAGCCGCGTCACTCACTGATTCCGGCTCATATAAAGAAACCCCGAACGGGCCAGGCCTGTTCGGGGTTTTCTTTTACCTGTAGCCGCGATGCGATTACAGGCCGAGCATGTCCCGCGCCACCGCCTCGGCGATACGGATGCCATCCACGCCGGCGGAGAGAATGCCGCCAGCGTAGCCCGCACCTTCGCCGGCCGGGAACAGGCCCTTGAGGTTGAGGCTCTGCAAGCTGGCATCACGGGTGATGCGCAGCGGCGACGAGGTGCGGGTCTCGATGCCGGTCAGCACCGCGTCGTGCAGGTTGTAGCCCTTGATCTGGCGGTCGAAGGCCGGCAGCGCCTCACGGATTGCCTCGATGGCGAAGTCCGGCAGGCTCGGGGCCAGGTCGCCCAGGGTCACGCCCGGCTTGTAGGACGGCTCGACGCTGCCCAGTGCGGTGGACGGACGGCCGGCGACAAAGTCACCCACCAGCTGCGCCGGTGCCTGGTAGTTGCTGCCGCCCATCACGTAGGCATGGGCCTCCAGGCGCTCCTGCAGCTCGATGCCGGCCAGCGGGCCGCCCGGGTAGTCGCGCTCGGGGTCGATACCGACGACGATGCCGGAGTTGGCGTTGCGCTCATTGCGTGAGTATTGGCTCATGCCGTTGGTGACCACGCGCCCCGGTTCGCTGGTGGCGGCGACCACGGTGCCGCCCGGGCACATGCAGAAGCTGTAGACCGAACGGCCGTTCTTGGCGTGGTGCACCAGCTTGTAGTCGGCGGCGCCGAGTTTCGGGTGGCCGGCGTACTTGCCCAGGCGCGCCTTGTCGATCAGCGACTGCGGGTGTTCGATACGGAAACCGACCGAGAACGGCTTGGCCTCCATGAACACGCCCTTGGCGTGGAGCATGCGGAAGGTGTCGCGGGCGCTGTGGCCCAGGGCAAGGACCACATGGCGCGAGTGCAGCTGTTCGCCGCTTTGCAGTACCACGCCTGTGAGCTGCTCGCCGTCCACCAGCAGGTCGGTGACCTTCTGCTCGAAGCGCACCTCACCGCCCAGGGTGATGATTTCCTCGCGCATCTTCTCGACCATGCTGGTCAGGCGGAAGGTGCCGATGTGCGGCTTGTTGATGTAGAGGATTTCGTCCGGGGCACCGGCCTTGACGAACTCTTCCAGCACTTTGCGACCGTGGTGGTTCGGGTCCTTGATCTGGCTGTACAGCTTGCCGTCGGAGAAGGTACCGGCGCCGCCTTCGCCGAACTGCACATTGGACTCGGGATTGAGCACGCTCTTGCGCCACAGGCCCCAGGTGTCCTTGGTGCGCTGGCGCACTTCCTTGCCGCGCTCGAGCACGATCGGCTTGAAGCCCATCTGCGCCAGCAGCAGCCCGGCGAAGATACCGCAGGGGCCGAAGCCGACCACGATCGGGCGCGCAGGCAGGTCGGCGGGGGCCTGGCCGACGAACTTGTAGCTGACGTCCGGGGCCACGCCGATCTTGCCGTCGCCTTCGAAGCGGCGCAGCAGTTCGTCTTCGTTGCTGGTTTCAAGGTCGATGGTGTAGATGAACAGCAGCTCGCTGTTCTTTTTGCGCGCATCGTAGCTGCGCTTGAACAGGGTGAAGCCGAGCAGTTGCTCATCGCTGATGCCCAGGCGCTGGACGATGGCGGCGCGCAATTCGTCGTCGGAGTGGTCCAGGGGCAGCTTCAGTTCGGTGATTCGTAGCATGGCAGGGTCCAGTATCCCGGCCATGGGCGGCCGGCGGCTTTACACAAACCGCCAAGTATAAGCTGTTAGCCGCCCCGACAGGCAGGATAAAAGCGCCTGGTGATCAGAGGTCGCGGGCGCCGCCGTAGTAGGCGCAGCCCTGCAGGGTCTTGCCGTCGATGCGCAGTTCGGCCTTGAGGTGGCGGATGGCCCCGGTGGCGCCGTCGACGCAGCGTTGCGGCGCGACCCACAGCTCGACGCGCTGGCCATTGGCCTCGCTGGACAGGCTCAGGCCGCCGCCGGGCATTGCCTCTTCCAGGTAAGGCAGCGCCAGCGGATCCTGGCCGATGCGGTTGAGCACCATGCCCTTGCCGCTGGCCTTGATGTCCCAGTCCGGTTCGTGGCCGCCGGCACGCAGGGTCAGTTGCCTGAAGTTCGGGTCTTCGCAGCCGGAATATTCGGAGGTTTCGAGGCGGTACAGGCGGGTCACGTCAAGCTGGCCGTCGCTGCCGGCCTGCTTGCTGCCGGTCATGCGCGCGCGGACGTCGGCAAACAGCTTGTCACCGGCGTCGTCGGCCAGGTTGGCGGCTTCCTGCAGGATGCCGGTGGCGGCGGCGTCGTTGACGATGAAGCGGCGGCTTTCGCTGCAGGGCTTGAACAGCAGATGACCGCCGGCCGCGCTCAGTTCGCCTTGCATGCGGGTGGTGCCCAGGTTCGGGTCTACCGGTTTTTCGGCCAGCATCTGGCAGCCGGTGAACAGCGGCAGCAAGGCGGTGAGCAGCAGGGAAGGGGTGAGGCGCATGGGGCGGGCTCCGGGAGACTTTGCAGAATAACGGGCCACGGTACCGAGGCTGGGCGCTGATCACAAGTGGACCGTGTGTCGGCCCTTTCGCGGGTAAACCCGCTCCCACAGGTTCACCACCACCCTTGTATGCAGTGATGTACCTGTGGGAGCGGGCTTGCCCGCGAAGAGGCCGGCATAGGCGATATATTCCTGGCAGGCAGAAAAAAGGGCCTTGCGAAGGCCCTTTGATCATTCAACCCCCCAGATATGCGTCGCGCACCTTCGGATCGGTCAGCAACGCTTCACCGGTACCCTGCATCACCACCTTGCCGTTCTCCAGCACATATGCCCGGTCGGCGACCTTCAGCGCTTGGTTGGCATTCTGCTCCACCAGGAACACGGTCACGCCATCGCGGCGCAGCTGTTCGATGATGTCGAAGATCTGCTGGATGATGATCGGCGCCAGGCCCAGGGACGGCTCGTCGAGCAGCAGCAGCTTGGGTTTGCTCATCAGCGCCCGGCCGATGGCCAGCATCTGCTGCTCGCCGCCGGACATGGTGCCGCCGCGCTGGATGTAGCGCTCCTTAAGGCGCGGGAACAACTGCAGGACCTTGTCCAGCTGCTCCTGGTAGTCGCCCTTGTTGGTGAAGAAACCGCCCATGGCCAGGTTCTCCTCGACGGTCAGGCGCGAGAACACGCGGCGGCCTTCCGGCACCACCGCGATGCTCTTGCGCATGATGTGCGAGGACGGCTGGCCGACCAGTTCCTCGCCCAGGTACTTGATGCTGCCGCTGCTCGCCTGGGGCGAGCCGCAGAGGGTCATCAGCAGGGTCGACTTGCCGGCGCCGTTGGCACCGATCAGGGTGACAATCTCGCCCTGGTTGATCTCCACGTTGACGCTGTGCAGCGCCTGGATCTTGCCGTAGAAGGTGGAAACGTTCTCGAACTTCAGCATTTACGCCTCCCCCAGGTAGGCCTTGATCACATCAGGGTTGCCGCGGATCTCTTCCGGCGTGCCATCGGCCAGGGGCGTGCCCTGGTTGATCACCACGATGTGGTCGGAAATGCTCATCACCAGCTTCATGTCGTGCTCGATCAGCAGCACGGTCACGTTGTGGGATTCGCGCAGATAGGCGATGAGGGCCTTGAGGTCCTCGGTCTCCTTGGGGTTCAGGCCGGCGGCCGGTTCGTCGAGCATGATGATCCGCGGTTGGGTCATCATGCAGCGGGCGATTTCCAGGCGCCGTTGCTGGCCGTAGGCGAGGGTGCCGGCGGTACGGTTGGCGAACTCGGTCAGGTTGACCTTCTCCAGCCAGTACTGCGCGCGCTCCATGGCCTCCTTCTCGCTGCGGCGGAAGCTCGGGGTCTTGAACAGGCCGGCGAAGAAGTTGGTGTTCAGGTGACGGTGCTGGGCGATCAGCAGGTTTTCCAGCGCGGTCATTTCCTTGAACAGGCGCACGTTCTGGAAGGTCCGCACCACGCCCTTGCGGGCGATCTGATGGCCGGCCAGGCCCTGGATCGGCTGGCCGTCGAGCAGGATGGTGCCGCCGCTGGGCTTGTAGAAGCCGGTGAGGCAGTTGAACACGGTGGTTTTGCCGGCGCCGTTCGGGCCGATCAGTGCCACCACCTGTTTTTCCTTGACGGTCAGGCCCACGCCGTTGACCGCCAACAAGCCGCCGAAGCGCATGCTCAGGCCGCTGACTTGCAGAATTTCGCGGCTCATCGAGGCAGCTCCATGTGCGGACGTTGCATGGGCAGCAGGCCCTGCGGACGCCAGATCATCATCAACACCATCAGCGCACCGAACATCAGCATCCGGTATTCGCTGAACTCACGCATCATCTCCGGCAGCAGGATCATCACGATGGCCGCGAGAATCACGCCCAGCTGCGAACCCATGCCACCCAGCACGACGATGGCGAGGATGATCGCCGACTCGATGAAGGTGAACGACTCCGGTGTCACCAGCCCCTGGCGGGCGGCGAAGAAGCTGCCGGCGAAACCGGCGAAGCAGGCACCCAGGGTGAACGCCGAGAGCTTGATCACGGTGGGGTTCAGGCCCAGCGCACGGCAGGCGATCTCGTCTTCACGCAGCGCTTCCCAGGCGCGCCCGATCGGCATGCGCAGCAGGCGGTTGATGACGAACAGCGCCAGCAGTGCCAGCAGCAGGGCCACCAGGTAGAGGAAGATGACCTTGTTGATCGAGTTGTATTCCAGCCCGAAGAACTCATGGAAGGTCTGCATCCCCTCGGCGGCGCGGCGCTCGAAGGTCAGGCCGAAGAACTCAGGCTTGGGGATGTTGCTGATGCCGTTGGGGCCGCCGGTCCAGTCGGTGAGGTTGCGCAGGAACAGGCGGATGATCTCGCCGAAGCCCAGGGTCACGATCGCCAGGTAGTCACCGCGCAGGCGCAGCACCGGGAAACCGAGCAGGAAGCCGAAGGTGGCGGCCATCAGGCCGGCGATCGGCAGGCATACCCAGAAGCTCCAGCCCAGGTAGTGCGAGAGCATCGCGTAGCTGTAGGCGCCGACGGCGTAGAAACCGACGTAACCCAGATCGAGCAGGCCCGCAAGCCCTACCACGATGTTCAGGCCAAGGCCCAGCAGCACGTAGATCAGGATCAGCGTGGCGATGTCGACCGCGCCGCGCGAGCCGAAGAACGGCCAGATCAGCGCCGCCACGATCAGCCCCATGATGACCCAGCGCTGGGTCTTCGGCAGGGTGAGGAAGTTGGTCACCGAAGGTGGAACCAGCTTGCGCTCCGAGCGGCGGCCCATCACCGCGCTCCACTGCTTGTCGAACAATACGCGCAGGAACATCAGCACCGAGCAAGCGGCGATGATGCTGATGGTGAACGAGCCCTGGCTGTGCACGATCAGGCTGATGCCGTCGATGCTGAGTTTCAGGCCCAGCACCGGGAAGGCCACGGCCCAGACCAGCAAGGCGCTGAAGAACGCCTGTTTGAGATTTCTGTTCATACTTTTTCAACCTCCGGGCGGCCCAGGATGCCGGTCGGCCGGAACAGCAGGACAAGAACCAAAAGACCGAATGCCACCACGTCCTTGTACTGGTCGCCGAAGATGTCGGCGCCGAACGCTTCGGCCACGCCCAGCACCAGCCCGCCGAGCATGGCGCCCGGGATGCTGCCGATGCCGCCCAGTACCGCCGCGGTGAAGGCCTTCAGGCCCACCAGGAAACCGGCGTTGGGGTTGATCACCCCGTACTGCATGCTCAGCAGCACGGCCGCCACCGCCGCCAGCGCGGCACCGATGACGAAGGTCAGGGCGATGATGTTGTTGGTGTTGATGCCCAGCAGGTTGGCCATCTTGATGTCCTCGGCGCAGGCGCGGCAGGCGCGGCCCAGGCGGGAACGGGAGATGAACAGGGTCAGGCAGGTCATGGCGACGAGGGTCACCACGAACACCAGGATCTGCATGTACGAGACCAGTACTTCCTCAGCGCCCCCCGGGCCGAACGAGAAGCTGCCGGGGATCAGGTTGGGGATGGACTTGTCTTTTGAGTCCTGCGACAGCAGGACAGTGTTCTGCAGGAAGATCGACATGCCGATGGCGGAGATCAGCGGGATCAGCCGGTTGCTGTTGCGCAGCGGCCGGTAGGCGACCCGTTCGATGCTGTAGCCGTAGGCGCTGGTGACGAAGATCGTGGCGACGAAAGCCACGGTCATCAGGATCGGCAACGAGTGAATGCCCATCATGGCCAGCCCGGCAAGGGCGATGAAGGCCACGTAGGAACCGATCATGTACACCTCGCCGTGGGCGAAGTTGATCATGCCGATGATGCCGTACACCATCGTGTAACCGATGGCGATCAGCGCGTAGGTACTGCCGATGGTCAATCCGTTAACCAGTTGTTGTAGGAAATGGTAGATCTCAGGCATTACAGCGCTCCTAAAAACCTGATTTGCATTTCTCTGGCGGGGGATGACCCCGGCCCATGTTCTCGTGGTCTACGCCACGTGATCTTGTGCGGGCACAACCAGGAAACCGCGGGTGACGGTTTTAAGATTTTCAGGTGAACCGGCTCCCGGATCACGGGAATCAGGTCCATAGAACCTCGTAAAACAAAGCCCACTGCTCGCACAGTGGGCTTCTCGGTCAGCTATTAGTCACGCAGTTACTGAGGGGAGACTTCGGTCTTCGGCTTGCCGAAGTGCCATTCGTAGACCACGAACTTGAAGTCTTTCAGGTCGCCCTTGGCGTCGTAGGACAGGTCGCCGGTCGGGGTCTTGAAGGTACCGGCGTGGATGGCGGCAGCCACCTTGTCGGTGTCTTCGGACTTGGCGGCCTTGATGCCTTCGGCGATCAGCTGGACAGCCGAATAGGCCGGGAACACGAACGGACCGCTCGGGTCCTTGCCGTCGGCCTTGATGGCGTCGACGATGGCCTTGTTCGCAGGGTCGGCGTCGAACGACTTCGGCAGGGTGACCAGCAGGCCTTCGGAGGCGCCCTGGGCGATCTGCGAGATGGAGTCGTTACCCACGCCTTCCGGACCCATGAACTTGGCCTTCAGGCCCTTCTCTTGCGCCTGGCGCAGGATCAGGCCCAGCTCTGGGTGGTAGCCGCCGTAGTAGACGAAGTCGACGTTGTTCTGCTTGAGCTTCTGGATGATCGAGGAGAAGTCCTTGTCACCGGCGTTCAGGCCTTCGAAGACGGCGACCTTGGTGCCTTTCTTCTCGAGGGTGGTCTTGACCGCGGTGGCGATGCCTTCGCCGTACTGCTGCTTGTCGTGCAGGACCGCGACGACCTTCGGCTTGACGTGGTCGGCGATGTAGTTGCCGGCGGCCGGGCCCTGGGCGCTGTCCAGGCCGATGGTGCGGAAGACCATCTTGTAGCCACGGCTGGTGATGTCCGGGGAGGTGGCGGCGGGGGTGATCATGATCACGCCTTCGTCCTCGTAGATGTCGGACGCAGGCTGGGTGGAGCTGGAGCACAGGTGGCCGATCACGTACTTGACGCCATCGTTGACCACTTTGTTGGCGACGGCCACGGCCTGTTTAGGGTCGCACGCGTCGTCGTATTCCTTGGCTTCGAGCATCTTGCCATCGACGCCGCCCTTGGCGTTGATGTCCTTGATGGCCTGTTTGGCGCCGACGAACTGCATGTCGCCGTACTGGGTCACCGGCCCGGTCTTGGGACCGGCGATGCCGATCTTGATGGTGTCGGCGGCAAACGAATGGCTGGCGACTCCGGCCAGAACCATCGCGGCAAACAGCTTGGAAATCTTGATCATAGTGCTCCACTCATTCTGTTGTAATTCTTATAGTCCTGAGGCCAGGGCTACAGACCGGGCGGGATTTCGGCCTGGCTACGCCATGCCGTAAGCCCACCTTCCCCCGGAACATGTCCCGGAACTGTACCGGTACAGTGTAGAGCGCTGTCCGAGCGCTTGAAAAGCGGGCGAAAAGCGTCTGTTTCGAGGGGTGTCGCCTGGTCGACATAAAGATACAGAAAAGCGCCATCACTTTGCCGGTATCTGCGGCCCGCCCCCACAAGTTCGGGCCTGATCGACCAAATTACGTATTTGAAACCAGGTTTTTCTGCAAAAATGCCGGCCTTTTTGTTGGACGATCTTTGCGCAGGTAAACCCATGACTGATCAAGTAAGCACCCTCTATGCCAAATTGCTCGGCGAGACCGCCGTCATCGAGTGGAAAGCCCTGGAGCGTTTCTGGGCCAAGGGTGACCTGATTTGGGTCGACCCCAGCCTTGACCTGATCACCGTTGCCGAGGCGATGGCCGAGAATCGCAGCGAGATCTTCGCCAAGTGGCGTAATGATGGCACTGTCGGGGCGGTTTCCGCCGAGCAGGCGCTCGACCTGCAAACCCGCGATCCAGAGATCTGGGCGGTGGTGGTTTCGCCGTTCATCGTGATCCAGGCGAAGAAAGCGGAATAAGCACGCGCTTTTTTAGTGCGCAAAAACGCGCAGGCGCCTCACGTTGGTGCGCGTTGACGCTCACGTAAGGTGGAAGTTGGTAACAGTGGCGGGGTGATTTGGCGGGGCGGTAACAGTTTACGGGATGCGTAAATGGGGCTGCTGCGCAGCCCTTTCGCGGCACAAGGCCGCTCCTACAGGAGGGCGCGATTTCCTGTAGGAGCGGCCTTGTGCCGCGAAAGGGCCACTAAGTGGCCCCAGCTCTATCAGTAATCCACGCGCCCGGTATGGCTGTTCAGCGAAATCACCCGGGTCTTGCCGATGCGATGGCGGAAGATCTCGCGCAGGTACTTCACCGCCTTCTTCACGCACTCGCGCGACAGGCGGATATCGTTGATCGAGACGAAGCGGCTCTTGTCGTTGATCAGCTCGCGGTACTTCTTCTCGTACATCGGTTTGATCGCATACCAGTTGGTGTCGAGGATCTTCGCCGGGTTCTCGAACTCGTTGAGCAGGTCGTCGATGCTGTCTTCATCGAAGTGCTCGCTGGTGATGAACTCCAGGATCGCGTTGTCCATGGTGTCGTCGAAGCGGTACGGGTTGCGCGCGAAGCAACGCTTGATGAACGCCACGATCAGGGTCAGGAAGTCATCCGACAGGCACGGGCTCTTGGCGATCAGGGTGGTCAGCGACAGGTTGGCCGAGGCGCCGATCACCAGTGCGTAGCGCTTGAGCGTGGTGTTGGGGAACAGGCTGTTGAGGTGGGTCTTGAGCCGGTTCAGGTCCATGTACGACAGCTTGTAGTCCTTGGGCAGGGATACGATCGACACCACCGACGAGCAGTTCTTGAAGAAGTGCAGGTCGTGCAAGGCTGCGGCGTCGTAGCCCGAGGCCTGGTACTGCTCCAGCGCGGCACGGTAGCGGCGCGACTCGATCGGCAGCAGGCTGATGCCCTCGATGGCCTGGGTCTGCTTGTTGAAGTGCGGCAGGTCGATGGAGCGGAAGAACAGGTCGTCGATGTCCAGGCGCGGCTGCTCGCGCTCGAACACCTTGAACTTGTCCGAGCCCGCCGGCGGCACTTCCGGCACCACCGATTCGGCGTAGGCAATGGCCACGGGGCCTGCCAGGCTCATGAACAGGTCGTTGGCGTCCAGGCGGATGGTCTCGCCGATGTCGATGCCGGCGCGGCGGAAGTAGTTCTGGTCGTAGTCGGTGGTCACCGCCTGGGCGGTGAGGATGTTGAAGATCTGCTGGGAGATGTACTGGTTGGCGTGCTTCTCCATGGCGTTGACGTCGATGTTCTGGATCGTGCCGTCATCGCTCTCCTCGGCGTAGCGCATGATGTCGTTGGAGATCAGCATCATCGCGTTCCACGGGCGGATCCGGCCCATGACGCTGGCTTCGCTGCTGTCTTCGTTGTCGAAGTTGTACGAGAAGTCCCATTCCTCCGACAGGTACTTGCACAGCAGGCGCCCGGCGTTGATGTGCAGCGCCTCGGACATCTCGCTGCGGTGATCGGAGGCGTTGGGCAGCACGCAGATGCCGCTGGTGAAGATCGGCTCGAAGACGAACGAGTGCCCGCTCTTGCCGTCGTTCTCGTCGGCCGGCTTGGTGTCGAAGGTCTTGTTCATGTACGAGTACTGCTGGGCCAGGCCGAACTCCGAGGCCATCCCCGAGCCGGTGCCGCCGCCGGCGCTGAAGATGTAGAAGTACAGGCGCGACTGGTTGGCCTTGATGCCGCAGGAGTCGATCAGGTACGAGTGGATCAGCTTCCAGTCGGCGCTGGAGAAGCGCTGGGTGTCCTTGTTGAGGATGATCTTGGCCAGGTACTGGCCGAGGATCGGCGCGTTGCCGGCGCCCCCGGCATGCACCTCGGACAGGTCCATGATCTTCATCTTGCTGTAGTCGCGCAGGAAGCCGCCACGCTCGCCCTTGCGCGAGAAGCGGATGCGCCCGGCGATGTCCTTGTCCAGGTCGCCCAGCATCACCAGCGGCTCGACCAGGAACACCGGCTTGGCGGCCTTGTTCTGCACCAGGCGCAGGTTCTGGCGGATCCAGCGCGCCGGGCTGTAGCCGGCCTCGCCCTTGAAACGGTCCTCGTTGTTGTACTCGTTGAGGAAGAAGGTACGGGCGTTGTACACCAGCTCTGCGACGTCCAGGGCGATGTTCGAGCCGCAGCGGCCCAGGCCGATCAGGCACACCGACGGGAACTGCTGCTCCAGGCGCAGCTGGTCCTCGTCCTCGACGTGCAGGTTCGGCGGAAACACCAGGTCGCGCAGGCCGTCGAGGTTGTCGAGGATGCGCTGGATGTCCTGCTCGGTGAAGTACAGGTACTGTTGCGCCGGCGTGCTGCGGGCGGCGGGTAGGTCTCGAGCACTGCCGGCGGTCAGCGAGGTGGGGCTGAGGGTCGGCTCGGGAGCCGCATTGGCAGAAGTGTTCGTAGAGGTCATAGTGCGCCATTTGCCTGGAGTGGTTGGCTTCCCGGTGATGAATATCATCTAGCCATCACGGAGAAATTTCGCGACTTTATCAGTGCGTCTTTTTCTTATGCGATAGGGGGTTTCCTTAGTCGGACTAAGGTTTTTCCCTTCGCACCCGCATTGCATCGTCCGTTTGTCACGCTTCTTTAATCTGGAGTCGCTCATGAGTACTGCATTGCCTTCGCTGGGGTTTGCCGGGATCGGCCTGATGGGCCTGCCGATGTGCCGTCGGCTGCTGGCCGCCGGGTATCCGCTGACCGTGTGGAACCGCAGCCCGGACAAGTGCGCCGAGCTGGTCGCCGCCGGTGCGCGACTGGCCGCCAGCCCCGCCGAGCTGTGCCAGGCGACGGATATGGTGCTGTTGTGCCTGGCCGACACGGCGGTGGTGCGCGAGGTGGTGTTCGGCGAGCAGGGCGTCGCCCAGGGCGGGCGCAGCGGTCAGTTGCTGGTGGACTTCTCCAGCCTTGAGCCGACCGCCACCCGGGAGATGGCCGCCGAGCTGGCTGCCCTGTGCGGCATGGCCTGGCTCGATGCGCCGGTGTCCGGCGGCACGCCGGGGGCCGAGGCGGGTACTCTGGCAATCATGGTCGGTGGCGAGGCCGATGATCTTGAGCGGGCGCGGCCGCTGCTGCAGACCCTGGGCCAGCGGGTGACGCACATGGGCGCGGTGGGCGCCGGCCAGGTGACCAAGGCGTGCAACCAGATGATCGTGGCCTGCAATGCGCTGGTGATCGCCGAGGTGGTGGCGCTGGCCGAGCAGTCAGGGGTCGATGCGCGGCTGATCGCCGAGGCGCTGGCGGGCGGGTTTGCCGACTCCAGGCCGCTGCAGATTCTTGCTCCGCAAATGGCCGAGAGCCAGTTCGAGCCGGTCAAGTGGCATGTGCGCACCTTGCTCAAGGACCTCGACACCGCGGTGAAATTCTCCCGCGAGCAGGGCTCGGCGACGCCGCTCAGTGGCCTCGCCGCGCAATTGATGCGCCTGCACGGTAGCCAGGGCTATCTGCAAAAAGATCCGGCGACCCTGGTAACGTTGTATCGCAACAAGGACTGAGCTCGCCCGGCTGGCGGTCGAGCCGTTCGAGGATCGGCCGCAGTTCGGCCAGCGGCACTGGTCGGCTGAGCAGGTAGCCCTGCAGGTAGTCGCAGCCATGACTGGCAAGGAATTCATGCTGTTCGACGGTCTCGACGCCTTCGGTGACCACCTTCAGGTGCAGGGTGTGGGCCATGATGATGATCGCCTGGACGATCTCCCGGTCCTTCTGGCTGCCCGGTACGTCCTGGATGAACGAGCGGTCGATCTTCAGCACGTCCAGCGGCAGGCGCTTGAGGTAGGCCAGCGAGGAATAACCGGTACCGAAGTCGTCGATCGACAGCGCAACGCCCTGGGCGCGGATGCGCTTGAGCAGGCTGATAGTGTGGTGGATGTCACCCATCAGCGCGTTCTCGGTGACCTCCAACTCCAGCTGGCGCGGCGCCAGGCCGGCCTGGAACAGCGCCATTTCCACCTCGGTGGCCAGCTCCTCACGGCCGAGGGTGAGCGCCGAGCAGTTCACCGTGACCTTCAGTTCGCCGTAGCCATGGCGATTGAGCTGGGCCAGATCCTCGCAGGCCCGGCGCAGCACCCACAGGTCCAGCTCGGCGATCAGGCCATTGGCCTCGGCGATGCAGATGAAGCGGTCGGGGCTGAGCAAGCCGTGTTGCGGGTGCTGCCAGCGCACCAGGGCCTCGAGCTTGGCCACCTGGCCGCTGCGCAGGTCGAAGATCGGCTGGTAGTGCACGCACAGGCCGCGCTCCTCGAACAGCGCCACACGCAGTTCCTCTTCCAGTTGCAGCTCCAGGGTGGCGCGGGTCTTCAGGCCGTTGTTGAAGAAGTTCAGGCTGTTGCGCCCGCAGCCCTTGGACTGGTACAGCGCCAGGTCGGCGTTCTTCAGCAGTTCCTCGGTGCTCTGGCCATCGTCGGGGAAGATGCTGATGCCGATGCTGGTGGTCATCACCATGCGCCGGCCCGCCAGGTCGATCGGCTCCTTCATTCGTTGCATGATGCGCTGGGCCAGATGACGGGCCTCGTCGCGGCTGTTGAGACTGGTGACGATGCAGAACTCGTCGCCGCCGAAGCGGGCCACCAGGTCCTGGCCGCGGGTGGCGGCCTTGATATGGTCGGCGATGACCTTGAGCAGCTCGTCGCCGGCGGCATGCCCGAGGCTGTCGTTGATGCGTTTGAAATGGTCGATATCGAGGAACATCACCGCCAGCATGCCCTCATGGGCGGCCTGCTCGGCCAGGCGCTCGGCGAACACCTGGTTGAAACCGCGGCGGTTGACCAGGTTGGTCAGGGCGTCGTAGTGGGCGGCCTGCTGCAGTGAGGCACGGGCCTGGTCGAGCTGGCTGAGCAGCACATTGACCCGGCGCAGGTCGTGCTCCTTGCTCTGCAGCTTCTTGTCGGCCAGCGCCGCGCTGATGCTGCCGCCGCTGATCAGCAGGGTGATGACGGCGATGGTCAGCGCCAGTTGCAGACTGTTGTCGGCCGAGGGCAGGCGCAGGGCGGTTTCGCCAGGAATCACCAGGGTCATGGCAGCCATGCCGGTGAAATGGGTCAGCACGATGCCGCCGGCCATCAACAGGCTGGCGCCGTACTTGAGCAGCAGGTGCAAGGTGCCGCTGCCCTTGTTGAAATAACGGGCCATCAGCAGCGCCAGCAGGCTGACGAGCACGGCGATGCCGATGGAGGCGAGCAGCAGGCCGGTCTGGTAGTACTGCTGGGCGCTGGTCTGCAGGGCGGCCATGCCGGTGTAGTGCATGAGGCTGATGCCCAGGCCGATGAACAGCGCGGTCTGCAGGTAGTGGCGCAGGCGCATTTCGCTGCGGTTGAGGCTGTTCATCGCCAGCCAGGCGGCGAGCAGGGCCACCAGCAGCGACAGGCCGGTCAATGGCGCGTCGAAGTGGATCTCCAGCGGCGCCTGGAACGCCAGCATGCTGATGAAGTGCATGGCCCAGATCCCGCCGGCCAGGCAGCAGGCGCCGAGCACCCGCCATTGCCGGCGGGCGAAACGGTCATCGCAGTGGCTTTGCCTTTCGCTCATGTCCAGCGTGGCGAAACAGGCGGCGCTGGCCACGATAAAGGCGAGCAGCACCAGGAAGGGGTTGTGTCGACAGTCGAGGATGATCTGTCCGGTCGCCGGCAGCTCGGCGAACAATTGCAGTCCCAGCCACTCCATTGCAGGCCTCTTCGTCGAGTCTTCACTCGTCCCCAAAAAAGCACGGATGGAGACTGTTCCTGCAGGAGTATAGAAACGGGTGCTTAAGCCTTCCTGATTAATGGCACTTTGGTTTCTACCATTTGGATATGAAGGCAATAGCTGGATGGTCTAAACGGATACCGCTGCCCCGCACAAACCCTGTAGGAGCGGCCTTGTGCCGCGAAAGGGCCGCGCAGCGGCCCCGGCGATCTTTGCATGAACGCTGAAATCCTGGGGCTGCTTTGCAGCCCTTTCGCGGCACAAGGCCGCTCCTACAGAGGATGCGTGAGTCCTGATCAACCGGCGACAAGCACCCGGATTGCCTCGAGACGCAGCGCCGCTTTTTCCAGCGCCGCCAGCCCTTCTTCGCGCTGCTTGCTCAGCGCATCGATCTCGCTGTCACGCACGCTCGGGTTCACGGCCTTCAGCGCGGTCAGGCGCGCCAACTCCTCGTCGGCCTCGGCGGTAAGCCGCTGCCGGGCCTGGGCCACGCGCTCGTCGTGGATCGGCAGGACCTTGGCTTCGCCGGCGGCGATGCGCTTGGCCAGCACGTCGCGCTGGGCCTGGACGAACTTGTTGGCGCTGGCCTTGGGCACGCTTTCGAGCTGGTCGTTGAGGGTTTCGAACGCCACCCGCGGGCCCAGGTCGTTGCCGTTGGTGTCGAGCAGGCAGCGCAGCGCGGCCGGCGGCAGGTAGCGGCCCAGCTGCAGGCTGCGCGGGGCCACCACTTCGCTGACGTAGAGCAGCTCGAGCAGCACGGTGCCGGGCTTGAGCGCCTTGTTCTTGATCAGCGCCACCGCGGTGTTGCCCATCGAGCCGGACAGCACCAGGTCCATGCCGCCCTGGACCATCGGGTGCTCCCAGGTCAGGAACTGCATGTCCTCGCGCGACAGCGCCTGGCCACGGTCGTAGGTGATGGTCACGCCTTCGTCGTCGCCCAGCGGGAAGCTGGCGTCGAGCATCTTCTCGCTCGGCTTGAGGATCAGGGCGTTTTCCGAGTGGTCCTCGCTGTCGATGCCGAAGGCGTCGAACAGGGTTTCCATGTAGATCGGCAGGGCGAACTGGTCGTCCTGCTCGAGAATGTCCTCGACCAGCGCCTGGCCTTCGCCAGCGCCGCCGGAGTTGAGCTCCAGCAGGCGGTCGCGGCCGCTATGCAGCTCGGCTTCCAGGCGCTCGCGCTCGGCGCGGGCTTCGGCCACCAGCTTGCTCCAGCTCTTCTCGTCACTGTCGGCCAGCAGCGGCAGCAGGCGCGGGCCGAACTGGTGCTGCAGGGCGTTGCCGGTCGGGCAGGTGTTGAGGAAGGCGTTGAGGCCTTCGTGGTACCACTGGAACAGGCGCTCCTGCGGGCTGTCCTGCAGGTACGGGATGTGCAGCTGGATCGTGTGCTTCTGGCCGATCCGGTCGAGTCGGCCGATGCGCTGCTCGAGCAGGTCCGGGTGGGCCGGCAGGTCGAACATCACCAGGTGATGGGCGAACTGGAAGTTGCGGCCCTCACTGCCGATCTCGGAGCAGATCAGCACCTGGGCGCCGAATTCCTCGTCGGCGAAGTAGGCGGCGGCGCGGTCGCGCTCGAGGATGCTCATGCCTTCATGGAACACCGTGGCCGGGATGCCGGAACGCACGCGCAGGGCGTCTTCCAGGTCCATGGCGGTCTCGGCGTGGGCGCAGATCACCAGGACCTTGGTGCGCTTGAGCATCTTCAGGGTGTCGATCAGCCAGTCGACCCGTGGGTCGAAACGCCACCAGCGCTCGTCGTCGCCGCTCTCGCCCTGGGCCTGGAAGGCCACTTCCGGGTACAGCTCGGCGCGCTCGCCCGAGGGCAGCTCGGCGTAGGCGTCGGGGTTGGCCAGCGGGTAGGGGTGCAGCTGGCGCTCGGGGAAGCCCTGGATCGCCGCGCGGGTGTTGCGGAACAGCACGCGGCCGGTGCCGTGGCGATCGAGCAGCTCGCGGATCAGGCGGGCACTGGCCTGGCTGTCGCCATCGCTGACCGCGGCCAGCAGAGCCTCGCCTTCGGCGCCGAGGAAGCCCTGGATGGTGGCGTGGGCCTTCGGCGACAGACGGCCTTCGTCGAGCAGTTCCTGCACGGCTTCGGCCACCGGGCGATAGTGCTCGCTCTCGGCGCGGAAGGCGGCCAGGTCGTGGAAACGGTTGGGGTCGAGCAGGCGCAGGCGAGCGAAGTGGCTGTCCTGGCCGAGCTGTTCCGGGGTGGCGGTGAGCAGCAGCACGCCCGGGATGACCTGGGCCAGTTGCTCGACCAGCGCATATTCGGCGCTGGCCTGCTCCTCGTGCCAGACCAGGTGGTGGGCCTCGTCGACCACCATCAGGTCCCAGCCTGCGGCGAACAGCGCGTCCTGGGCCTTCTCGTCCTCGACCAGCCATTCCAGGGCCACCAGCGCCAGCTGGGCATCCTCGAACGGGTTGCTGGCGTCGCTCTCGATGAAACGCTCGGCGTCGAACAGCGCCACCTGCAGGTTGAAGCGTCGGCGCATTTCCACCAGCCACTGGTGCTGGAGGTTCTCGGGCACCAGGATCAGCACGCGGTTGGCGCGCCCGGACAGCAGCTGGCGGTGGATCACAAGGCCCGCCTCGATGGTCTTGCCCAGGCCCACTTCGTCGGCCAGCAGGACCCGTGGGGCGATGCGGTCGGCCACTTCACGGGCGATGTGCAACTGGTGGGCGATGGGTTGGGCGCGCACGCCGCCCAGGCCCCACAGCGACGAGAGCATCTGCTTGCTGGTGTGCTGCAGGGTGTTGTAGCGCAGCGAGAACCACGACAGCGGGTCGATCTGCCCGGCGAACAGGCGGTCGCTGGCCAGACGGAACTGGATGAAGTTCGACAGCTGCGTCTCGGGCAGGGTGCGCGGCTGGTTCTGGCCGTCGATGCCGTGGTAGACCATCAGGCCGTCGATGTCATCGACCTCCTGCACGGTCAGCTTCCAGCCTTCGAAGTGGGTGATCAGGTCGCCGGGCGAGAAGCGCACGCGGGTCAGCGGCGCATTGCGTAGCGAGTACTGGCGGGTGTCGCCCGTGGCCGGGTAGAGCACGGTCAACAGGCGGCCATCCTGCGCCAGGATGGTCCCAAGACCGAGCTCGGCTTCGCTGTCGCTGATCCAGCGTTGCCCCGGTTGATACTGCTGCGCCATACTGCCAAAACTCCCGCGATGAAAAAGCCGACTATGTTAACGGATCGGCTTCGCCAGACCAATGAATGTGAAGAGTCTAGCGCTTTCATCGACGAACACCGTCCCGTCACGAGGGCCACGCGCCAACATGGTTGCCAAGCACCGCTGGTTGAACGTCACCCTGGGCCTGGGCAGCCTCGCGCTGTTGGCCGCCTGTGAACAGAAGAGCTTCGAGGTCCTGCCGCCTATTCCGGTCGAGCAACTGGAGGTGCTCGGTGTGCAGACGCCGATCAAGAGCGTGCACTTCCACGACCGTGAGGGCGAAGGCCTGCTGGTGCTGAGCCGGGCCGATGGCCAGGCCACCGACCCCGATACCGAGGAGGAAGTCGACAAGGTGGTGCTCAAGGCCACGCTGTATGGCCGCGCTGCCGGTGGTGACGCCTTCAAGGCGCGCTGGCAGATCGAGCAGGAGACCACCTGCGCCGGGCTGGACCTGGACGTCGACTTCTATACCGATGTCAGCGATGTCGGCGACCTGAACAAGGACGGTGTCGCCGAAGTGACGGTGGCCAGCCATGCTTTCTGCGGCGGCGGCATCGACCCCCATGACATCGCCATCGAGATGCGTGAGGGCCAGGCGATCTACACCATCACCGGCCAGTCGCTGATCAGCCCGCCCGGTGAGGATGCGTTCGGCGGCGAGCGCGAGGACAGCGCCTCGCTCAAGAGCGCCCCGCAGGTCGTGCGCGAGCACATGGATGCTGTCTGGCAACAGGTCTACAAGCGGCCCTGGAGCGAGTCGAGCGCCGCGCCCGACGACGACCCGGACGAAGAAGCCGAGTAAGCCCACGCTATACTCCAGCGCAGTGTGGCCTTGTGATACGCCGCACACCTTTGACCGCGGGCATTCAAGGCGGCGCACCACCAGCCGATAACAAGGCTACAGGAGACCCATCATGCTGCCGCCGATCATCCCGCTCAGTGCCGCCCCCGTGACCTCGCAACAGGATCCGGTCAAGCCGCCGCCGACCATCCCGCCGGTGGTACCCGCGCAGCCGACCTCCAGTGACGGCACCATCGACCTCAAGCACCACCGCGACCCCGAGGAGCAGACCTTGCTGCTGCGCGAGGAGCAGCGCCGCCAGCAGCAACGGCGCAAGCAGGCCGAAGGGGACCGCTACGAAGCCGTGCCCGGCGAGGAGCTCAACGCCGACAACACCGTGCCGGTGGCGCCGATGGGCGAGCGCACGCGTCAGGGGCTGTTGGTGGATATCGAAGTCTGACCAGGCTCTGTACCTTAGTCAGCGTTGCCGCTTGCCGTCATCATGAAGGCCTCTGCTGTCCGTCGAGCCCACTATGAGCCAAGACAACCTGATCGATTTCGGCGCCGAACGCGCCAAACGCATCCACGACCTCAATGACAAGCGCCTGAACGACATGCGCCAGGCCTTCGAGCAGGCCATGCCGCTAACCCAGGCCAAGAAGAAAAAGCCCAAGGGCAAACCCAAGAAGCGCTGAAACTTGATGCAGGTCAACCCTGCACCCGCCTCGCGCGCCCGGCCTCGGGCGCCATTGACTCCGGTCAATTTTCCCCCTCCCGGCATTGGTTACCTTGCACCCATCGGATGACGGCACATCAAGGGAGGGGCCGACATGTTCTTCGACAACGTGGTTATCGCCGGTGTGGTAACGGTCGGGTTGATGTTGGCGTTCTTCGCCGGTCTGGGCATTTTCATCTGGAAGGACTCGAAAAAGCGCAATCAGCGCTGATCCTTCCCGATTCACGAGCACGCAAGGCATTTAGGGCGACTTCGGTCGCCCATTTTTTTGCCTGTATTTTTATCGCGGGGTGGGGCTTGCCGACGAACGGGGCGCATCGCGCCCCGGATACATCCATCTCAGGGCTGCTGGGCGGTCGCTGCCAGCACGATCTCGCGAATGCACACCTGCTGCGGCTGCTGGTAGGCCCAGACGATCGCTCCGGCCACATCCTCGGCGCTCAGCACCACGCCACCCATGTCATTGGCCTTCCACGCCTCGTAGTCGCGCTTGATGCCCTCGTCGGTGGTGTGCCCGAGCAACTCGGTCTCCACCGCGCCCGGGGCGATGGTCACCACCCGCACATTGTGCGGCGCCAGCTCCTCGCGCAGGTTCTCCGACAGCCCGTGCACGGCGAACTTGCTGCCCACGTAGGCGACATGGTTGGGGAAGGTCTTGCGCCCGGCCACGGAGCTGACGTTGATCAGCGTGCCGTGGCGCCGCTCGATCATCCCGCTGACCAGCGCATGCACGCCGTTGAGCAGGCCCTTGACGTTGATGTCGAACATGCGCTCCCACTGCTCTGGATCCTGCTCGTGCATCTGCCCCAGCAGCATCACGCCTGCGTTGTTCACCAGGGCATCGGCCGGGCCGTACAGCGCTTCGGCCTCGGCCACGGCGGCGACCAGCGCCGCCCGGTCGCGGATATCCACGGCGCGGCACAGGCAATCGGGGAGCGCCAGCGCCTCGAGGCGTTCCAGGCGTCGGGCGATCAGCAGCAGCGGATGCCCCGCGGCGCTAAAGCGCCGGGCGGTGGCGGCGCCGATACCGGAGCTGGCGCCAGTGACGATGATCAGGGGTTTGTTCATGGTTGCCTCCAAGGCATAATCACTTTCGATGGCCAAGATTCTAGATAGCGCTCGCGGCCATGAAAAACGGCTTATTTCTCTGGCTGGCATCGGTTCTATCTATGGATATCCGTCATCTCAAGGCATTCATCGCGGTCTTCGAAGCGCGCAACATCACTGTAGCCGCCCAGCGTTTGTGCGTGGCCCAGCCGACCTTGTCGGTGACCATTCGCCAGCTGGAAGAGGACCTTGGCGCCGAACTGTTCCTGCGCCAGGCCCGCGGCGTCGAAGTCAGCGAACACGCCCGCGAGCTGTATCCCCAGGCCTGCCGCATGGTGGCCGAGGCCGAGGCCTTGCGCCTGCGGTTTCGCCAGGGGCAGGAGCGGGTGCCATTGGCGCTGGGCATCGAGGCGGACATCGCGCCGGCCCAGGTCGAGGCCTGCGTGCGCCTGGCCAGCCAGGCGGTGGCTGGTTTGCAGTTGACCCTGCTGGAAGGCTGCGACGGCGACGTCCGCCTGGCTGACGAGGCCCAGCGTTGCGAGGATGAACTGTTCCTGGCGCTGTGGGAGGAAGCGTTCGTGCGGGTGATGGCCACCGGCAGCCAGCCGGACGGGCGCTGGGTCACCTGCCCGCAGCACCCGTCGCACCAACGCCTGATGGGCTTGTATGACGGGGGCGAGCAGGTCGGCCAGGCCGGTTCGTTGCAACTGGTCCTGGCCATGGTCGCCGCCGGGCAAGGCGCGGCCTGGTTGCCGCAGTCGCTGGTCGAGCGTTGCCCGGGTGTCTACTGGCAGCCGGGCAGTGGCCTGGCGCTGCGGCGTCGGGTCGGGCTGTGCATGTCCCACGAGGCCTTGGCACTGCCCGCCGTGGCGGCGCTGCATCAGGCCCTGAGCCGCGTTTGAAGGGTGGTAGGCGTTTCTACGTGTAGGAGCGGCCTTGTGCCGCGAAAGGGCTGCGCAGCAGCCCCGGCAATCGTTGCATCAACGCTGAAATCCCGGGGCTGCTGCGCAGCCCTTTCGCGGCACAAGGCCGCTCCTACACAGGAACTGCGCATCGACTGAACAACGCGCGCCTAGAGAAACATCCCCCCAGACACCTCCAGCCGCTGCCCGGTGATCCAGCCATTGCCGTCCTCCAGCAACAGGGCGATGGCCGCTCCGATATCGTCGGGCAGGCCGACGCGTCCCAACGCCGTGTTGCCGGCGATGTAGTCATTGACCTGCGGGTTGTCGCGCACCACGCCACCGCCGAAGTCGGTCTCGATGGCGCCCGGCGCAAGAATGTTCACGCGGATGCCGCGCGCGCCCAGCTCCTTGGCCTGGTAGCGGGTCAGCACCTCCATGGCGCCTTTCATGGCCGCATAGGCGGCGTAGCCGGGCAGGGCAAAGCGGGTCAGGCCGGTGGAGATGTTGACGATGCGCCCGCCGTCGGCCAACAGCGGCAGCAGGCGCTGGGTGAGGAAGAACGGCCCCTTGAGCTGGATGTTCAGCAACTGGTCGAACTGCGCCTCGCTGGTCTCGCTGAACGGCGCGTTCAGGCCGATGCCGGCGTTGTTCACCAGGAAGTCCAGCTGGCGGCGGCCGAACTGCTGTTCGAGGGTGTCGCCCAGGCGCTCGGCGAAGGCGGCGAAACTGGCACTGTCGCTGACATCCAGTTGCAGCATGGCGGCGCGCACGCCGGCCTGCTCCAGCGAGGCGGCCACGGCGCGGGCCTCGTCGGCCTTGCTGTGGTAGGTGCCGATGATGTCGATACCGCGAGCGGCCAGGTGTTCGGCGGTGTTCTTGCCCAGGCCGCGGCTGGCGCCGGTGATCAGTGCGATCTTGCGAGTCATGTCGATTACCTCGGTGGGGTGGCTGTTGAATGACAGGTTATTGATCGGTTGATGGCTGTTAAATCCACGGATTCCGGAAATACTGTTCGCATAGAATGGACAATCGGAGCCCGTGATGAACAAGCTGGAGCTGTTGCGCACCTTTGTCAGGGTCAGCGAACTGAGCAGTTTCACCCTCGCCGGCGAGAGCCTGGGCCTGCCGCGCTCGACCGTCTCCGAGCAGGTGCGGGCGCTGGAGCGGTTGCTCGGCACGCGCCTGTTCAACCGCACCACGCGACGGGTGCAGACCACCCAGGACGGCGCCTTGCTCTACGAGCGCAGCAAGGACCTGCTGTCGGGCATGGACGAGATCGAAAGCCTGTTCAGCGCCGACGATGCCGAGTTGGCCGGGCGTTTGCGCATCGACCTGCCGACCATGATGGCGCGGCGGCTGATCGTGCCGGCGCTGCCAGGGTTCCTTGAGCGTTTTCCGCGTCTGGAGGTGGAGCTCAGTTGCACCGACCGCCAGGTCGACCTGCTGCGCGAAGGCTTCGACTGCGTGATGCGCATCGGCGCGCTCAGCGACCTGGATGTGGTGGCCCGTCCGGTGGGGCGCCTGAGCATGCGCAACTGCGCCAGCCCCGCCTACCTCGAGCGGTACGGCGTGCCGCAGAACCTGCAGGACCTGGCTGGCCATCGGTTGGTCCACTACGTGCGCAACCTCGGTGCCCGCAGCGCCGGGTTCGAATACGAGCAGGAGGGCGAGCTGCGCTTCCAGGCCATGGCCGGCGTGGTCACGGTGAACAATGCCGAAGCCTACTCCGCCGCCTGCCTGGCCGGGCTCGGGCTGATCCAGGTGCCGGCGGTGGGTGTCGATGAACACCTGCGCAATGGTGAACTGGTATCGCTGCTCGAGCCCTGGCAGGCGCGGGCCATGCCGGTGTCGCTGCTGTATGCGCGGCAGCGCCATGTGCCGCGCCGGGTCCAGGCGTTCATGAACTGGCTGGCGGCGCTGCTGGCGTCGCAGGTCGACCCGGTGGCGGCGCCAACCGGCTGAAACGGGAAGGGGCGAGAAAGCGTGGCGAAGATTCCGGCAGTTGCGTTAGGCTGGCACCTGCGCGTCGCCCGCCAGAGGTGACCGTTCCCTGCGTGCGTCACTTCCGAATTTTGCGAGGTTACGCCATGGCCATCACTTCCCAGGACATCTGCAACGCCGCCGACCAGCTCAAGGGCTTTGTCGGCTTCCACGGCAAGCGCGGCATTCATATCGTGCGGTTTTCCGAAGATTCGTTCGGCATGGATGTCGCCGACGACAGCATTACCCCCTGCAACGAGTTCGTCTGGCGGCCCGAGGCCGACACGCGCATGGCCTTGTGCCGGGAGCGCCTGGCCTTGCTGCTCGAGCAGCACGTGGACGACCGGCTGAACATCGGCGAGCCGCTGCGCATCTACCTCAAGCGCACCGACCTGCCGGAGATCGTGGCCGAACGCAGCCTGCGCTGAAGGCGTCTCCCAAGGGCAAACGCAATCCCTGTAGACCCCCCCCCAGTCCTTCGGGCTGCGCTGTCGCGCAGGAAACAGAGTTTTAAGCATCACCTGCGTGGGAGCGGGCTTGCCCCGCGATGCGATGTTTGGCACCGGCTTTGCCGGTGATCCGGGCGGTGCGGCGTTCCGACAAGCCCGCTCCCACAGAGATACAGCTCCCTCTCCCGAGGGACTCAGGACACATCCTGCTGGCGCACCTCCCGGCCCGCCAGCAGCGCCTCGAACCCCGCCCGGTCCACCGGCTTGCTCAGGTAGTAGCCCTGGACCTCATGGCACTGCTCCTTGTCCAGCGCCTGCAGCTGCTGCTCGGTCTCCACCCCCTCGGCGGTGACCGTCAGCCCCATGGCCTTGCCCAGGTTGATGATGGCCTGGACCACCGCACGGTCGTTGCCGCTCTGGCTGCTGAGCCCGGCGATGAAGCGCTTGTCGATCTTGATGCTGTCAAACGGGTAGGTGCGCAGGTAACCCAGCGACGAGTACCCGGTGCCGAAATCGTCCATGTTCAGGCGCACGCCCAGCTCTTTGAGCGCGAGCATGGTGCCCAACGCGCCTTCGATGTCGTTGAGCATCACGTTCTCGGTGATCTCCAGTTCCAGGCGCTGGGCCGGGAAGCCGGTGTCCAGCAGCACCTGGCGCACATCAGCGACCACATCGCTGCGGGAGAACTGCGCCGGCGACAGGTTGACCGAGACCAGCAGTTCGTCGGGCCAGTCGCGGGCATTGCGGCAAGCCTCGGCCAGCACCCAGCGACCAAGAGGCACGATCAGGTCACTCTGCTCGGCCAGGGGAATGAAGGTGTCCGGCCCGAGCAGGCCTTCCTCGGGATGCTGCCAGCGCAACAAGGCCTCCACCGAGACGATGCTCAGGTCGTCCAGGCGGTAGCGCGGCTGGTAGTGCAGGACGAACTCGTGCTGTTTGATCGCCCGACGCAGGTCGTTTTCCAGTTGCCGGCGGTACTGGATCTGCTGGTTCATCTCCGGCGAGAAGTAACGCCAGGTGTTCTTGCCGTCGGCCTTGGCCTGGTACAAGGCGATGTCGGCGCAGCGGATCAGCTCGCCGGCATCGTAGCCCTGCACCCGGGTCTGGGCGATGCCGATGCTGGCGCCGATGTGCAACTGGTGCTCCTCGTAGGCGATGGGTTGCTGCAGCAGGTCGAGCAGGCGGGCGCAGAAGCGGTCGATCTCGCTGCGGTTGTCCAGGCCATGCAGCACCAGGACGAACTCGTCGCCGCCCAGGCGGGCCACCAGGTCATTGTCGCGAGTGGTGTCGCGCAGGCGGCCGGCCACCTCCTGCAGTACCGCGTCGCCGGCCGGGTGGCCGAGGGAATCGTTGATCGGCTTGAAGCTGTCCAGGTCGAGCAGCAGCAAGGTCAGCGGCGGTGAATCGCTGCCGCGCAACAGTGCCTGCTCAAGGTGGCGTGACAACTTGTTGCGGTTGGCCAGGCCAGTCAGGGCATCGTGCATCGACAGGTGCTGGATGCGGGCATGGGCGGCGACCTCGTCGGTGATGTCGCTGGCGGTACCGCGAAAGCCGACAAGCTTGCCCTCGTAGATGATCGAGCGCGCCGATACGCGGCAGTAGCGGTTCTGCCCGCTGGCGTCATCGTAGTTGCAGCGCAGGTTGGCCAGTTGCTGCGGGTTTTCGTCGGCCTGGCTGTCGAGCCAAGGCAAAAGCGGTGTAGTGTCGCAGGCCAGCAATTGGTTGAGCGGCTGGCCTATCCAGTCCTCTAGCCGGTAACCGGTGACGCTGACGAAGCGCTGCGACAGGTAGGTCAGGCGGTGCTGGCGGTCGGTTTCCCAGATCCAGTCGGACGCGGCCTCGGCTACCGCGCGAAAGCGCTGTTCGCTCGCCTCCAGGGCACGGTTGCTCTGCTGCAGGCGCAGCAGGCTGTCGTCGATGGCGCGGGAGCTGCGCAGGGCATGGCGAAACAGGTAGAGCAGCACCAGGCCGAGCACCAGCAGCACCGCCAGCAGCGGTGGCAGGAAGGCGTGGAGCAGTTGGCGGCCCGGCAGCGGCGTGTTCCAGGCCAGGTGATAGCCGGTTTCGCCCAGGGCTATATACGGTTGTCCGGCCTGGGCAGAGCCGTTCTTCTCCAGGCGCATGCCGGTCAGGCCAGCGCCCTTGCCCAGCACGGCGAGCTTGGCCTCGGTCAGCTGGTCGACGAACACCATCACCGGCGCCTGGCGCACATCCGCCTCGCTCACCTCTTTATCCGGGCGCACCGCCGCCGCGCTGAGCACTGCGGGCCAGCCGTTGAAACGCACGAAGTGGGTCACCTGCTCGCGGGCGGGGGCCGCCTTGCGCGCCGCGTCGATGAGCGCCGCCAGGGGGCTGTCGATATGGGCGCTGGCCGGCGAGTCGGTGGGCTTGCCCTTGAACAGGGCGTAGGTGGTGCGGCCATCCTCGACCACGAACACGCCTTCGTAGCCGCTGGCGCTGTACAGCGACTCGCCGACGTTCTTCTCGTCATAGGCCCACTGCCAGTCGACCTTGCCGACCAGATGTTCATAGGCGACGTCCCAGACGGCGTAGCTGGAGAGGAACTGGCGCGAGGCCACCAGCCGCTGCTCCAGCGCCTGGGTGGCCTGGAAGGTGCTTTGCTGCTGCGCTTGGTGGTCCAGCGTGGCGGCGATGTTGAACAGCGCCACCAGGGTGAACACGCAGGCAAGCCCGAACAGCGCGCAGAAGCCGCCGACCAGGCGGCGCACCTGCAGGCGCGAGGTGGGGCTGGAGGATGAAAGGTCGACGTTCCTGTCCATGTACGGGCGACTCCTTCAACTGCTGTCTGCGCCCAGGCCTGGGCGAAGGTTCAGTCAGGATAGGCCAGCTTGAGCATGGCGGCCTCGCCGCGGGCGAAATTGACCTGGTCGCGACCCTGGTGCTTGGCGGCGTACAGGGCCTTGTCGGCCTGTTCCAGCCAATGCTCGGGCGAGGCGAGGGTGGCGCGGAAGTCCGCCAGGCCGATGCTCAGGCTGATGCGCAGGTCCGGCAGTTGCGGGTTGCGGTAGGCGCCGACGCGCTCGCGCAGGCGTTCCATGGCCTGGCAGGCCTGGGCCTCCTGGGCGCCGGGGAGGATCACACAGAACTCGTCGCCGCCGTAGCGCCCGGCCAGGTCGTCCTCGCGCAGGCTGCGCCGCAGTTCCTGGCTGAGCTGGCGCAGCACGCAGTCGCCGACCACATGGCCGTAGGTGTCGTTGATGGTCTTGAAGTGGTCGATGTCGATCAGGGCGATGACCGCCGGCAGCTGTTGTTGCTGGCAGATCTGGAACTTGAGCAGCAGCAGGTCTTTCCATGAGCCATGGTTGAGCAGGCCGGTGAGGCTGTCGGTGCGGCTCAGGGCGCTGAGGCGGCGCTTGTGCTCGGCCAGCTTGATCGCCAGCTGGTAGCACACCCAGCCCAGGGCCAGGGGGTAGAAGGTGAGCATCGGCAGGCAGGCGAGCACCTGCAACTGCGTGGCCTGGAGCTGCAGGCCGGTGCCGAGCAGGGCGCTGGCCAGCAGCATGCCGCACAGCTGGGCCAGCAGGCCGCGCAGCAGCACCCGTTTGCCACCGGCGGCGACGTTGTTCATGGTCATCATCGACAGGATGGTCACGGTGGGCAGCGGGTTGAAATGCATCGCCGCGGTCCAGAATCCGCCCATCAAGGAGTCCAGCAGGATGTTGCGCTGTTCGGCCTGGTAGGGCGTAGCCGAGCGCCGAGCCCACTGATAGGCCACATGAGGCCAGAGCAAGCCGTTGAACAGCAGCAGGGCCCAGGCCCACTGCGGCGGGTTCAGCGGGCCGATGGCGGCCATCACGCTGAACAGGCCGATCCCCAGGCCGATGATGCGCGGCAGGTAGATGCGCCTGACGAAAGAGAGCCCCTTGCCGCTGCGGTTGTCGATCATGGTTGTCGTTCTTCTGTGGGGCGCCGTTTATCGCATAAGTCGTGTGAATATTGTTGAACAATCGTTCATCGGCGAAAAATGACCTTACAAGCCATTTCACGGTTGATCCGACCCTGTGGAGTAATATGAAGGCTTTCCTCTTATGCGGAGTGCTGCTGCTCATGGTCCCCATGGCTACCCCCGCCGGCGAGCCGGCACCGCACCGGGACGGACGCTTTCACAACCAGGTCGAGCTGCCCCGGGATGGCGTGCTCAAGAAGCTACGCATCGGCGTCAAGTACCTGCTGTTGCGCAAGCCGCCGCAAACCCGGCCAGACGCGGCGCTGAGCCTGCAGCCGATGACCCGCCAGCAGGTGGCCGAAGCACCGGATCACAGCCTGTGGCGCCTCGGCCACTCCACGGTACTGCTCAAGCTGCGCGGGCGCTTCTTCATTACCGACCCGGTGTTCGCCGAACGCGCCTCACCGGTGCAGTGGGCCGGGCCGCTGCGCTTCCATGCGCCACCGTTGGCGCTCGACGACCTGCCGCCGCTGACCGCGGTGATCCTGTCCCATGACCATTACGACCACCTCGACGAGCAGGCCATCCGCCGGTTGGCGCCGCGCACCGAGCACTTTCTCGCGCCGCTGGGGGTGGGCGACCTGCTCATCGAGTGGGGCGTGCCGCCGGCCAAGGTGCGGCAGCTGGACTGGTGGCAGGAAACCGAGGTCGAAGGCGTGCGCTTCGCCGCCACGCCGGCGCAGCACTTCTCCGGGCGCGGGTTGTTCGACAGCAACCGCAGGCTGTGGGCGTCCTGGGTGATGATCGACGAAGGGCTGCGGCTGTTCTTCAGCGGCGACACCGGTTACTTCGCCGGTTTGCGCGAGATCGGCGAGCGCTACGGGCCGTTCGACCTGACCTTGATGGAGACCGGCGCCTACAACGTTGCCTGGCCCAATGTGCACATGCAGCCGGAGCAGACCCTGCAGGCGCACCGGGATCTGAAAGGCCGTTGGCTGCTGCCGATTCACAACGGTACCTTCGACCTGTCGATCCACAGCTGGCAGGAACCCTTCGAGCGCATCCTGGCGCTGGCCAATGCCGCCCAGGTGCAACTGAGCACGCCACAGATGGGCGAGCGGCTCAGCCTCGACTCGCCGCATCCGGGGCAGAACTGGTGGCGGCCGCGGCCATTGCCGCAGCGGGGCAGGTCATCCGAGCGGGCGGTTGTCGCGCGCTAATCCTTGACCTGCTTGTCGTCCTTCAACAGTTTCGAGGGCGGCTTGCCGCTGTCGCTGCGCACCTGGGCATGGCTGATCAAGGCGAAAATGAAGCTGCCGCCAATGATGTTGCCGGCCAGGGTGGGCAGGGCGAAGTCGAGCCAGAAGGCGCTCCAGCTCTGCTCGCCGGCCCAGACCAGATAAGACACCTCGACCGAGCCCACTACTATATGAGTGAAGTCGCCCAGGGCCATCAGGTAGGTGATCATCAGGATGATCCAGATCTTGGCGTGCTCCATGGACGGGATCATCCAGACCATGGTGGCGATCATCCAGCCCGAAACGATGCCCTTGGCGAACATCTGGCCGATGTCGTTCTCCATCACCTTGCGGCCCACATCCAGGAAGGCGATGTCGGTCTTGCTATCGAAGATCGGCAGTTCGAGCATTACCCAGGCCACCAGCAGGGTGCCGGCCAGGTTGCCGAGCAGGACGATGGTCCACAGGCGTAGAAGACGGCCCAGGTTGATGAGGGTGGGGGTGGTCATCAACGGCAGCACGGCGGTCAGGGTGTTCTCGGTGAACAGTTGCTGGCGGGCGAGGATCACTGCCAGAAAGCCTGCGCTGTAGCCCAGGCTGGCGACTACCTGGGCGCTGTCGCCCTCGGGCAGGCGAGCATAGAACAGCCCCATGGCCATCAATGACAGGCCCATGGTCAGGCCGGCCGCCAGCGCCGACCACCACAGGGCGGCGAGGGTGCGCTCCAACTCCTGGTCGCCCTGGGCGCGGATGATCTCGTGCAGCACCGCCGCCCGGGGCGGCTGGTTATGGCTGACTTCCTGCTCTTCGTCCGGCGACAGCCCCGGGGTCTTCTCGCTCTGTGCATCGCTCATGGCAGCCGCTCCGCTTGCGTGTTTCTCTACAGAGCGGCAACCGCGCCGAATAGTTGCCGAGCGGCCGCCGGATGGCGATCGAAAGTTTTTTCAGATCAAGGTGTTGACTCTGAAATCAAACCGCGTATTATTCGCCTCCTCGCAGCGTTGAACGCCACGAGGCAAGCGGTAAGTTGTTGAGGTTGAAGGTGTTTGCAGAAAACGACTTCGAAATAAACTTCAAAATAACGCTTGACAGCAAATGAGGAAAGCGTAGAATGCGCGCCTCGGTTGAGACGAAAAGCTCTTAACCAAACGCTCTTTAACAAATTGAATC